>JAJYTL010000064.1 GCA_021793055.1 Pseudomonadota bacterium | reverse complement strand
AATACCTGGAACGCACGCGCCATCGCGCCAATCTCGTCCTTCGCCTCGACCCCCGTGATCTCTACGTTCCGGTCGCCGCCGGCCAGGCGTTGCACTACATCGGTGATCGCCTTGAGCGGCTTGGTGATGCTGCGCGCGATGATCCATTGGAAGAGCACGCCGAAGAACAGGCTGGCGGCGACCAGGATCAGCATCGTCAGGCGCGCCCGCAGCATCATCGAGTTCGCGGCGGCGTACATCTGCTTGGTCTTGTCGACCGCGATCTTGCGCACGCTAACCGCCGCGGCATCCATGTACATGGCGCGCGGCACCAGCGTGTTGCTCTCGAGGGCGCCGATGTTGGTCAGGGCGCTGATGAAGGCGTCGAACGAGTTCTGGTAGACGCCGAAATTCTTCTCCAGATTCTGGATCATCGGCTTGAGCTTCGGCGTGGTGAGATCCTGATCCGATTCGTGGAGCAGGCCGGTGACCTTGACGAATTCCTTCGTCGCCTTTTCGCGCAGGGCCGGATCCTTGGTCGCGACATACTCGCTGACGTAGCCGGAGAGCCTGGCGTAGTGGACCTTGAGCTCCGAGCTGTAGCCGAGGAAGGACATCGCGCCCATGTTGTTGCTCTCGGCCATGGCCTCCTTGATCACGTCGTCGATCTGCGTGGCGATAACGGCGGGGTTCTTGCCGACCAGCTTGTCGGTCAGGAAGCCAAGTTCCTTGCGGGTCTGGACGACGTTCTCGAACGTGCTCTGAAAATCGCCGACCTTGCCTTTAAATTCCTTGAACAGGCGTTCCGTCTTGGGGTTGAGCTTTTGCGCCAAGGCGGCGGAAATATCATTGCCGATGCGCCATTGCGCGCTCGATTCGTCCTGCTTGTGGTCGCGGCCGCCGTTTTGCGCGTAGGCGGTCGCGGCATGGCGTAGCGTGAGAACGTCACTCTGCATCCGCATCGCCAACTCGGCCACCGAGAAATTCTGGGCATAGGCCTGGAAGCGCGTGTCGACGGACCGGAGGGCGTAGAGGCCGATGACGCCGGTCGCCGCGAGAAGCACCAAGACCGACACGAACCCGGCAAAGATACGCGTGGAAATCTTGAACCGCGAAAGGTCCAAGTGCAGGATGCGACGTTTCCCCATGACGAAACTCCAAGAGTTGGGCTTGAACGGGCGCTTCGCCCGCAAGGCCGGCCCCCCGGCCCCGAAGACGGTGCCCGACTCTGGCGCCGATCTGTTTAAGACAGGATTAACGGGGGGGATTTTTATCGTGACGGTTGCGTTGGGCGCGCGGCCGCACCGCTGCCGTGTCCTAACCCGCTGCCGGGCCAGGGCTTTGGCGGATGCGCTCGATCGCATCCCAGATTTGCCCTTCGAGGCAGACGCCGTCGAAGCGGTCGATTTCCTGCAAGCCGGTCGGCGACGTGACGTTGATCTCGGTGAGATAGCCGCCGATCACGTCGATGCCGACGAAGATCAGGCCGCGGCGGCGCAATTCCGGCCCGATGGCGGCGCAGATCTCGCGCTCGCGCGGGGTCAGCCGGCTGGCAAGCGCGGTGCCGCCGACATGAAGATTGGCCCGCGCCTCGCCCGCCTTCGGCACCCGGTTCACCGCCCCCGCCGGCTCGCCGTCGATCAGCACGATGCGCTTGTCGCCGTCGCGGATCTCCGGCAGATAGCGCTGCGCCATCACCGGCTCGCGCGAGATCTGGCCGAACAGCTCGAGCAGCGAGGAGAGGTTCTCGTCGTCCGGCTTCAGGCGCACGACCC
The DNA here is from genome assembly GCA_021793055.1 of Pseudomonadota bacterium. Classification (GTDB taxonomy): domain Bacteria; phylum Pseudomonadota; class Alphaproteobacteria; order Ferrovibrionales; family Ferrovibrionaceae; genus JAJYTL01. The sequence goes on along the minus strand of JAJYTL010000064.1, from coordinate 11,033 downwards.
CCGAACCGCCGGCGCCGAAAAGCGGCTTGATCACGATATCGCCATGGGTTGCGCGAAAGGCCGCGATCTCGTCCGCATCGCGGCTCACCAGCGTCGGCGGCATGAGATCGGGAAACCGGGTGACGAAAATCTTCTCCGGCGCGTTCCGCACCTCGGCCGGATCGTTAACCACGAGCGTCTTCGGATGCAGCCGCTCGAGAAGATGGGTGGCGGTGATATAGGTGAGGTCGAAGGGCGGGTCCTGGCGCATCAGGATGACGTCGAAGGTGGCGAGGTCGCGGGTCTCGAACGACCCGACGGTGAAATGGTTGCCGGGTTCGCGCCGGACCTTGAGGCGGCGCACCTTGGCGCGCACGACGCCCTCGCCGTAGGACATGTGCTCGGGCAGGTAATAGTAGAGATCGTGGCCGCGCGCCTGGCCTTCGAGCGCGAGGACGAAGGTCGAATCCGTCTCGATGTTGATGTGCTGGATCGGATCCATCTGGATGGCAACGGCGAGAGTCACGGGCGGCGGGCTCCTGCTGGAAAAGCGTCGCGGAGGAAAAGCGCGCCAGCACTATAGCGCCGCCTGCCCTCGCACCGGAAGGCGCGATCCGCCGGCCGCCGCGGCGTCAGTTCAACCGGCGGCGCAAGACGTCGATCTGGCGCAAGGCGTCCTCGCGCAGAGCCGCCGCCGGGGCGAGCCGAACCACCGCCTCGAAGGCCTGGCGCGCGCCCTGCAATTGCCCGAGCTCGGCCTCGACGTTGCCGAGCTCGTGCCACAGCGTCGCCTCCTCGGGCGCGATGGTCACCATCGACTTCAGCACCTCGACGGCGCGTTGCGGCTTGTGCGCGGTCAAGGCCCGGCTCTTCAGGTTGTTCTGCAACCGAAGCAGGACATTGCGGCTACCGGCGCTAGCGGTGTATTCCGGCCGCAACGCCGCGCCTTCGCCCATGATCTTCTTCACCAGGGCGCGCAGCGCCTCGGCGTCGAGACGGCGGCCGCCGGCGAAGGGATCGAGCACCAGCCGGTCACGGCCGACGGTGACCGAGACGAGAAAATGGCCGGGAAAGACGAGGCCCGCGACGCGCCAGCCTTGGCAGCGGCCGGCATGAATGTAGAGAATGCCGAGCGCGACCGGCAGGCCCTTGCGGCGATCGATGACACGCATGAGATTGGCGTTTTCGGGATCGTCGTAGGTGAGCGCGTCGCCCTCGTAGCCGAAGCGGTCGTGGATCGCCCAGCGCAGCGCCTCCGCCTGATCGACCGCGTTCGCGGCCGGCCGCGAGCCCGGCGCCGCGCCCAGCATCGCGAGATGCTCGCGATAGGGGCCGAGCGACACGCCCGGCACGTCGAGCGCCGCCAGCGCCAGTGCCGTCTCGGCGATATCGATCTCGGCGTCCGGCATGCGGCCGACGCGCTTGAGATAGTTGGCGATCTCGGAGTCTCGCTCCATCCCGCATTCCTGCTCGAGACTTGCCGGCGCGCCCCGGCACGCGCCCGGCGCCGGCGGCCTAGGGCAGGCGCCACGCATCCATAATATGGCGCGGCCAGCGGCCCGGCACCACAGTCTTGACGTCGAAGCGGAGGTCGAGGCCGGCCGGCAGCGGGCGGCGGGCGAGAAAGGCCGCCGCCCGGGCGATGCGCCGCCGCTGGCGTTCCGCGACCGCGTTCAAGGCCCGATCCAGCGTGTCCCGCCGCTTGACCTCGACGAAGACACGACCCGGCCGCGCCGGGCGATAATGTCGATCTCGCCCTGCGGCACGCGAAAATTGCGCGCCAGGACGCGATAGCCCTTGAGGCGGAGCAGGAGCGCGCAAAACGCCTCGGCGGCGCGGCCGACGCGGGTCGCCGCCGGGCGGGCGGTCATGGCCCGGTTTCGCGCGCGCGGCGTAGGACCAGGGCCCGGGCATAGGCCTCGCGACGGCTGATGCCGGTCTCCGCCGCCACTTTCGCCGCCGCTTCCTTGAGCGGCAATTCGGCGAGCGCGGCGCGCAGGCTTGCGTCCACGGCGTCGGTATCGGTCGCGGCCGGCGCACCGGGGCCGACGACGATGACCGCCTCGCCCTTCGGCGGCTCGATCGCGGCGTAATGGGCCGCCAAGGTCTGGAGATCGCCGCGGCGCACCTCTTCGTAGAGTTTGGTGAGCTCGCGCGCGACCGCCGCCGGCCGCGGCCCCAGCACGGCGAGGAGATCGGCGAGAACCGCCGCCAGCCGGCGCGGGCTTTCGAGAAAGATCAGCGAGCCCGGCACCGTCGTCAGGGCGGCGAGGGCGTGCCGGCGGCTGCCCGATTTGGGCGGCAAAAAGCCGCCGAAAAAGAACCGGTCGCTCGGCAGCCCGGACACCACCAGCGCCGCCAGCACGGCGGAAGCGCCGGGCAGCGCGGTCACCGCGAGGCCAGCCTCGATTGCCGCCCGGGCGAGCTTGAAGCCCGGATCCGAGACCAGCGGCGTGCCGGCGTCGCTGACCAGGGCAACCGCCTGGCCGGCCGCGAGCCGGGCCAGGATCTGCGGCCGCACGCGGGCGGCATTGTGCTCGTGGTGCAAAAGAAGCGGGGTCGCGATGCCGTAGTGGTCGAGCAGGCGGCGGGTGACCCGCGTGTCCTCGCAGGCAATGACGTCGGCGCGGCGGAGCACGTCGAGGGCGCGCAGCGTGATGTCGCCGAGATTGCCGATCGGCGTCGCGGTCAGATAAAGCCCGGGCGCGAGCGCGCCTTGCGGTTTACTTCCGGCGGCAGCACTCTTACCCTCTTCGCTTTCCGGTTCCTCCGGTCGGGAGGTCTTTCGTGACCGCTTGTTCGTTCCGCCGCGCACTTCGCCCTTTCCGCGCCGTGGCCATCGTCTCCGTGCTGGCGCTCGCCGCTTGCCAAATCCTACCGGGAAACCATCCGCCGAGGCCAGTCGCGCGCGCGCCGGTCGCGGTCGCGCCGGCCAAGCCCCTGCCGGCCGCGAAAGCGCCACCATCCACCGCGCCGTCGGGCGCGCCGGCCTCAGCCGCCGCGCCGAAGCTGACCCCGCCCGGCGGGCCGGCCGCGGTCGATATCGGCTTTCTGGTGCCGCTGTCGGGCGCCAACGCGGCCCTCGGCCGGGCCCTGCTGCAGGCCGCCGAGCTTGCCATCAGCGACAGCGGCAACGACAACCTGACGCTGCTGCCGCGCGACACCGATGGCACCGCCGCCGGCGCGGCGGCGGCGGCGCAGTCCGCCCTGGCCGCCGGCGCCGAGATCATCCTGGGGCCGCTGTTCTCGACCTCGGCGGCCGCCGTGGCACCGCTCGCGCAGGCCCGCGGCGTGCCGGTGATCGCCTTTTCCAACGACCGCGCCGTGGCCGGCAACGGCGTCTACCTCATGGGCTTCACGCCGCGCGAGCAGATCGTTCGCGTGGTCAGCTACGCGCGCACGCAGGGCCTCTCGCGCTTCGCCGCGCTGACGCCGGATACCGCCTATGGCAAGACCGTGGTGGCGGCACTGCAGGCGACGGTGGCGAAGGACGGCGGCTCGGTGACCAAGCTTGCGAGCTATCCGGAGGACGCCACCTCGACCAACGACCTCTCCGCCATCGTCAAGGCCTTCACCTCTTATAGCGCCCGCCATGGCGCGCTGATGGCGGAAAAGGCCAAGCTCGCGCGCCGCGACGATGCCTTTTCCAAGGCGGCGCTGAAACGCCTCGATGGCACCGACGCGCTCGGCGACATCGGCTACGACGCCGTGGTTCTGCCCGAGGGGGGGCTCCGGCTGAAGACCCTGTCCGCGCTGCTCGTCTATTACGATCTCGACCCAAGCAAGACCCGCCTGCTCGGCAGCGGGCAATGGGACGTCGCCGGCCTCGGCGCCAGCCAGGGGCTGATCGGCGGCTGGTTCGCGAGCTCGCCGCCCGATCTCGTACAAAGGTTCCAGACGCGCTTCGCCGGAATCTTCGCCTATAAGCCGCCGCGCCTGGCGAGCCTCGGCTACGACGCCGTGGCGCTCGCGGCGGCGCTGGTCAAGAGCGATCCGGCGCAGCCCTTCACGGCGAGCGCGATCACCAACCCGAACGGCTTTTCCGGCTATGACGGCATTTTCCGCTTCGGCGCGGATTCGGTGGCCCAGTACGGTCTCGCCGTGCTTCAGGTGGAACGCTCGGGCTTTAAGGTGATCGACCCGGCGCCGCGCTCGTTCCAGCAACTCGGCGAGTAAAATGGGCGGCGCGGCACCGCGCTAAAGCAAAAGCTCGGCGAGGAGCCGGTTCAACAGCGGCCGCCCTGCGGGCGTCACCGTCAGGCGCTCGTCGGTAAGCGCGAGGAAGCCGGCGGCCCGCAACCGCGACAGCGCTTGCGGATCGAGCACCGCCGCGTCGCCGGCGAGGGCGCGAAGCCGCGCCAGATCGACGCCCTCGGCGAGACGCAGGCCCATCATCAGGAACTCCTGCGCCACTTCCGTTGCGCCGAGCGGCGTGACCGACAGCGTGCCGTGGCCTTCGCGCGCGACCTGCGCCGCCCAGGCCTCGGGGCTTCTCACCTGCTGGCTGGCCAGGCGCTCGCCGCCTGCGGCGATGCGGCCGTGGGCGCCGGGGCCGAGACCGAGATAGGCGCCGGTCCGCCAATAGACCAGGTTGTGCCGGCAGGCCTCGCCCGGCCGCGCGTGGTTGGAGATCTCATAGGCCGGCAGGCCTGCCGCGGCGGTGATCTCCTGGGTCAGCTCATAGAGATCGGCTTGCCGGTCGTCGTCCATCGGCGTGAAGGCGCCGCGCCGGACGGCGCCGTGGAAGCCGGTATTCTCTTCGATGGTGAGCTGATAGAGCGACAGATGATCGAGGCCGAGTTCGAGCGCCCGGGCGAGCTCGTCGCGCCAGCTGGCCGCGCTTTGCCCGGGATAGGCATAGATCAGATCGAGGGACACGCGGGTGAAGACGCGCCGCGCGAGATCGAGGGCCTGAAGCGCCTCGCGGGCGTCGTGCTGGCGGCCGAGGAAGCGCAGCGCCGCATCGTTCAGCGCCTGCACGCCGAGGGAAAGTCGGTTGACGCCGGCGGCGCGAAAGGCCCGCAGCTTCGCCGCCTCGGTCGAGGTCGGATTGGCCTCGAGCGTGATCTCGACGTCGGGCGCAAGCGGGAACCGAGCGCCGATGCGCGCGATCACGGCGGCAACGGTTTCCGGCGCCATGCGCGAGGGCGTCCCGCCGCCGAAGAAGATGCTGCCGACCTCGGGCCGCGCCTCTGGCGCGAAATAGCGCGCCGCGAAATGATCGATCTCGGCGAGCAGGGCGCGGTGCCAAGCGGCCTGATCGACGCTCTCGCGCACGTGGCTGTTGAAATCGCAATAGGGGCATTTCGAGGCGCAGAAGGGCCAGTGGACATAGACCCCGAAACCGCCGGCCGGCGCTTCGGACACGGCGGGCGCCGCGCGCCGCCCGAGCGGAACGTCAGGCAAAGCAAGCCTCGATCAGCTTGGCGAAGGCCTGCGCGCGGTGGGTGAGGGGTGTCTTTTCCGCCGGCGCCATTTCGCCGAAGGTCTTGGCTTGGCCGTCGGCGACGAACATCGGGTCGTAGCCGAAACCTTGGCCGCCGCGCGGCGGCCAGACTAGGCCGCCCTCGACCGTGCCGGTGACCGAGACGCACTCACCGTCCGGCCAGCAGAGCGCGAGCGCGGCGACGAAACGCGCCGTCGGTTTGGCACCGGGCGCGAGGCCGGATTTTTGCACCTCGTCCCAGACCCTGGCCATGGCGGCGGCGAAATCGCGGCTTTCGCCGGCCCAGCGCGCCGAATAGATGCCGGGCGCGCCCTGAAGCGCGTCGACCGCGAGGCCGGAATCGTCGGCCAAGGCCGGCAGACCCGAGAGCGTGGCGGCGCTTCGCGCCTTCAATTCCGCGTTGGCGATGAAGGTCGCGCCGGTTTCTTCCGGCTCCGGCAGGCCGAGATCGGCGGCCGCCACGATCGCGACCCCGAAGGGCGCGAGCAGAGCCGCGATCTCCTTGACCTTACCCGGATTGTGGCTGGCGATGACGAGGCGGCCGTCACGGAAGCGGCGGCTCATGCGATCAAGCCGAGCGCCTGCCGTTGCAGATCGGCGAGCGTCCCCACCCCTTGCTTCGCCAGTTCGAGCAGGCGGAAGAACGCCTCCTCGCTGAAGGGATCGGCCTCGGCGGTGCCCTGAATCTCGATGATGCGGCCGTCCTCGGTGAGGACGAAATTGGCGTCCGCCTCGGCATTCGAATCCTCGGCGTAGTCGAGATCGAGCACCGGCTCGCCGTCGTGGATGCCGCAGGAGACCGCGGCGACCTGCGCCACCACCGGCTGCTCAGCGAGAATCTTGTCCCGGACCAGCTTGTCGCAAGCCTGCCACAGCGCGATCCAGGCGCCGGTGATGGACGCCGTGCGGGTGCCGCCGTCGGCCTGAAGGACGTCGCAATCGATCCGGAACTGGCGTTCGCCGAGCTTCGCCAGATCCGTCACCGCGCGCAGAGAGCGCCCGATAAGCCTTTGAATTTCCTGTGTTCTGCCCGACTGACGGCCGCGGGCCGCCTCGCGGTCGGTGCGGCTGTGGGTGGAACGCGGCAGCATGCCGTATTCGGCCGTGACCCAGCCCCGGCCGCTGTTGCGGAGAAACGGCGGGACGCGCTCGTCCAAGCTCGCCGTGCACAGCACATGGGTATTGCCGAAGCGGACAAGGCAGGAGCCCTCCGCGTAAAGGGCGTAGCCCGGTTCGAAACTGACACGGCGCAACTCGTGCGGCGCGCGGCCGGAAGGGCGCATGATCCTCACTTCTCGCTGGTTCTCGGTTCCAGGGTTCTAGCCCTTGCCGCCGCCGCGGTCAAAGGCGGCGCCCCGGCTCGGATACCGGGTCCGGATATCGCGCCAAAGGAATAACGCCGGACGGCGGCCGCGTTGACGGGGCGGGTCGCCGTTCTTACATTCCGTTCAGCCATGATCCGAGAGATGAACGAGCGCACGCGGGAGATTTTCCGCGAACTGGTGGAAACCTACATGGAGACCGGGCAGCCGGTCGCCTCGCGCACGCTGTCGCGCCGGCTCGAGTCCAAGCTCTCGCCGGCCTCGATCCGCAACGTCATGGCCGATCTGGAAGAGGCCGGGCTGCTGATTTCGCCCCATACCTCGGCCGGGCGCATCCCGAGCGAGGCGGGGCTGCGCATCTTCGTCGACGGGCTGCTCGAGATCGGCGAGTTGACCGCCGAGGAGCGGGCGGCGATCGAGGCGCGCTGCGCGGCGAGCGGCCGCAGCCTGCAAGGAACGCTGACCGAGGCTTCGACCGCCCTCTCGGGCCTCTCGCGCTGCACCGGCCTGGTGTTGGCGCCGAAAGCGCAATCGACCCTCAAGCATATCGAATTCGTGCCGCTCGACCCCGGCCGCGCCCTGGTCGTGATCGTCACCGCCGAAGGGCTGGTCGAGAACCGCGTCATCGACATGCCGCCCGGCCTGCCGTCCTCGGTGTTGGTCGAGGCCTCGAACTATCTGTCGGCCAAGCTCGCCGGGCGCACGTTCGCCGAGGCGCGGAGCGAAATCCTGGCCGAGATCGAGAGCAAGCGAACGGAATTCGACACCCTGGTCGAGCGCCTAGTGCAGACCGGGCTCGCCACCTGGGGCGGCGAAGAGGGCCGCCGCAGCCTGATCGTGAGCGGGCGCCAGAATTTGCTCGAGGACATTCATGCCATCGCCGATCTCGAACGCATCCGCCGGCTGTTCGAGGAACTCGAAGACAAGCAGGAAATTCTCAAGCTCATGGAGCTTACCGACGGCGCCGAAGGGGTCCGCATCTTCATCGGCTCGGAGAATAACCTGTTCGCCTTGTCGGGCTGCGCGATGATCGTCGCGCCCTATCTCAACCGCCATCGCCAAATCATCGGCGCGATCGGGGTGATCGGACCGAAACGCTTGAATTACGGGCGAATCATTCCCATGGTGGACTATACGGCGCATATTGTCGGCCGCTTACTCGGCTGATCGCCGTTTTCTGAAAATCCGTGACGAAGCTGGTGACGAGGACGTTATGACCAAACCCGACGAGGGAATGCCGGAAGCTGGCCCGAAGCCGGAGACGGAAGCGCCCGACGGCGCGCCCCCGGCCGAGATCGCCGTCGAGACGGCCGGGCCGGAGGCCGTGATCGCCGCCCTCGAAACCCAGGTCGCCGCGCTCAAGGACCAGGTGCTGCGCGCACATGCCGAGCTCGAGAATTTCCGCCGCCGCGCCGAGCGCGAGCGGGAGGAAGCCGGCAAGTTCGCCATCACCAAGTTCGGCCGCGACCTGCTTTCGGTCGCCGACAATCTGCGCCGCGCGCTCGAGAGCGCGCCGCAGGACGGCGACGACGCCATGCGGAATTTCATCGTCGGGGTCGAGGTCACCGAGCGCGAGCTTGCCGGCGTCTTCGAGCGCAACCAGCTGCAGCGCCTCGATCCCCTCGGCGAGAAGTTCGACGCCCATTTCCACGAAGCGGTGATGGAGGTCGAGGACGCAAGCAAGCCCGCCGGCACCATCGTGCAGGTGATGGCGCCGGGCTACACCCTGGCCGGGCGCTTGCTGCGGGCGGCGATGGTGGCGGTGGCCCGCGGCGGGCCGCGCCCCAACGGCAACCTCGATACCACGGTCTGAGGCCGGCGGAAGCGAGCGCGGCCAAATCGCGCCCGCCGGCCGCCAACCCGAAACGGAGGCGGCGGCCGCGTCGATGAGCGGCCGCCGCCAGGGCTTGAACCGCCGTCCGTCCTTGGACTCGGGGCGACGGCTTACGATACCCGCATGTCGGCGAGGAACTTGTCGACTTCGCCGCGCAGGGTTTCGGATTGCTTCGAGAGATCGGCCGCAGCAACCATCACCTGGCCCGCGGCCTCGTCGGCGGCGGCGGCGGCGCGGGTGACGCCGGTGATGTTGGTCGATACCTCCTGCGTTCCCTGAGCAGCCTGCTGCACGTTCTTCGCGATCTCGCGGGTCGCCACGCCCTGTTCCTCGATCGCCGAGGCGATCGCCGTCGCGATCTGGCTGATTTCGTCGATCGTGCCGCGGATGCTTTCGATCGCCGCCACGGTGCCGCCGGTCGCCTGCTGAATGTTGGCGATCTGCGCCGCGATGTCCTCCGTCGCCTTGGCGGTCTGATTGGCCAGGGTCTTGACCTCGGACGCCACCACCGCGAAGCCCTTGCCGGCCTCGCCGGCCCGCGCCGCTTCGATGGTGGCGTTGAGCGCGAGAAGATTTGTCTGCGAGGCGATCTCCTTGATCAACTCGACGACCTTGCCGATCTTCTGCGCCGCTTCGGCCAGGCCCTTGACCTGGACGTTGGTGCTCTCGGCCTCGCTCACCGCCTTGTCGGCGACCCGGGCCGACTGCGTCACCTGGTGGCTGATTTCCCCGATCGAGGCGGAGAGTTCTTCCGTCGCCGCGGCAACGGTCTGGACGTTGGCCGAGGTTTGCTCGGAGGCGGCGGCCACCGTCGCGGCCTGGCGCGACGATTCCTCCACCGTCGAGCTCAACCCTTCCGAGCTGGCGCGCAACTCCGTCGAGGCGGACGCGACGACGTCGACCACTTCCAGCATCCGCTTCGCCAACTGGACTTGGTTGGTGACCACGGACCAGGTGACCATCGGCCCGAGATAGCTGCCATCCTTACCGCGGATCGCGGCAACGTTGAGATCCAGCGTCTCGTCACCGAGCCGGATGGCGGCGCGGTGCGGCAGATTGCGCGGATCGGCGAGAAGCCGGCGCTGATGGCTCGGATTCTTGTGAAAGATGTCGATGCTTTGGCCGAGGACCTGATCCGCCTTGACCGGCAGAAGATGCTCGATCGATTTCAGCGTCTCGCGACTCTTGGCGTTGAGATAGCCGATCTTGAAGTCGACGTTGTCGCACATCATCACGTTGAACGGCATCTGCTCGATCATTTGCATCAGGCGCGCGGTTTCGGCTTCCAGCCGCAGCTTTTCCGTGACCACCGACCACGTCAGCATAGCGGAGAGGTAGCGCCCGTCGTGGCTGTAAATGGCGGTGACCAGGAGATCGAGCTTCTCGTCGCCGAGCGCGATGACGGCGTGGTGCGGCAGGTTCTTCGGGTCCGCCAAGAGCCGGCGCTGATGGCTCGGGTTCTTGTGGAAGATGTCAATCGTCTGGCCGAGGACCTGATCGGCCTTGACCGGCAGAAGATGCTCGATCTTGCGCAAGGTCTCGCGGCTGGTTCGGTTGACGAAATTGATGACGCAGGTTTCGGGATCGCAGGTCAGGACGTTGACCGGCATCTCCTCCAGCATGCGCGAGAACATCTCGCGCTCCTGCTCCGCCTTGGCCAGCAACTCCTTGCCCGCGTCGGCGGCCGGCGGCGTGTCGACCTGATGCCGCCCCCAGCGCTTGAAATGGCGCACTGGCCCGGCCTGATCGAGATCAAGGGCGTGACTCATAGAAGCATCCTTTTCTGCAAAAAGGGTAAGGGCGACAAGGGCTTCGATTAGTGGGCGCCGGACGCCCGCCGCGCCCCGCGGGCGGTGCAACCGACGAAACGGCGCTCACGGTTGAAGACAAATAGTCCTTGGGTCGGGAAGGTCTGTATCTGCGCACTGTCTTGGTCAGGATTTGCCGTCATCGGAAAGTCTCCGGTTTTTGCCGTCCTAGTCTGTCTTCGGTCGCTTTTCGTGAATATAATCGTGCCTCAAAACGGCTATCCCTAAACGATGGTCGAAATTTTGAATAAAATGATTTAAGATAATAATGATTAATGTTGTATTAAACTAATACAACTATAAGTTTTATGTATATTATTAACCTGGGTTAATTGAGCCATGTTGATACCTATGTTTGTGCTTGACTTCCAATGGCCGGTGGGGCCGACGGCCCGTCCGGCGACGGCAAGGGACGCGGGCAGCCGAAGTTCGCTCCGAAGACCATGCTAACGAGACACAAGACGAGGGGGCCGAGTGCGTGAACTACTACCTCTGTCGCGGCCGCCGCTGGATTGCGGCACATGTCCGATCAGAGCCCATACCGAATGTTATCTGCTGCAGACGCGAGAGCCGGCGACCTTCGCCGCGCTCGCTCGCGAGACACTCACGGTCACGGCGGGAAACGTCATCTTTCGCGAGGGGGA
>JAJYTL010000063.1:293-12829 GCA_021793055.1 Pseudomonadota bacterium | reverse complement strand
CGCCCATGTTCTCGAACTTGTCGGCAAGCTCGATTTCCTTGGCGACCGTGACGCCGTCCTTGGTCACCCGCGGGGCGCCGAAGGACTTGTCGAGGACCACGTTACGGCCCTTGGGACCAAGGGTCACCTTCACGGCGTCCGCGAGGATGTCGACGCCCCGGATCAGCCGGGTCCGGGCGTCAGCGCTGAATTTTACGTCTTTAGCAGCCATAGTCGATTGTCCTCCTTACGCCGTCTTCTTGGGCTTGGAACCAGCCTGCTCGATGATTCCCATGATGTCGGACTCCTTCATGATGAGGAGCTCCTGCTCGTCGAGTTTGACCTCGGTCCCCGACCACTTGCCGAACAAAATGCGATCACCCACCTTGACCTCAGGGGCGATGATCTCGCCTTTGTCGTTGCGAGCGCCGTTTCCGACGGCGACGACTTCGCCCTCGGCCGGCTTCTCCTTCGCGGTATCAGGGATAATGATCCCGCCCCGGGTCTTCTCTTCCGCTTCCACCCGGCGGACCACGACGCGATCCTGCAAAGGCCTGAATTTCATAAAGTATCCTCCGCGGCTTTCATCCGATGCGATAGCATCCGGAGACGCTGCTAGCGCTCTCCGTGCTTGAGTGCCAAGATATGTAGCCGATCGCCCTCGCCACTTCAAGGGATCAAATCACGAACATGCCCGGACCGCAGCCGGTGGAGGAAAAACTCTCTATAGTTGTATTATATCTATGATTTAGTATATTAAACCTACTTATAGGACTGCGCCGTACGGCGCGCAAAGGCGCTGCCGGCTAACGCTTTGTTAACGCGGCCGCCGCTATCCTAATCGCGACATCGTGCTTGACATTCCCTCCCTATGCGACTGTCGACACTTCAATCGCCCCGCCCCGAGCGGGGCGTTTTCTTTATATATTCCAAGTCTATCCGCGCCCCGGACGGAACCGTTGCGGTCCAATCGTTGTACGCGCCGACGCCCTGCGCCGGCCACCGGTGAGGTTGCCGACCCCATCGTCGCGGACTAAAGTCGCTCTCGGAGCCGTGCCGGCCGAACCCTCCGCCCGTCGGGGGCGCGGCCTGTCGGCAGAAATCCGCCGGTCGCCGCGAGCCGGCCCGCATGAGGAGACGCCGATGGCCGTGCAACCCGTTGTCCGCGAGAGCGCAATCGACGAAATCCGGGAACTCCTCGGCGATCGCCTTTCCACCGCACCGGCGGTGCGCGAACAGCACGGCAAGGACGAATCCTGGCACCCCGCCCACGCGCCGGATGCGGTGGCGTTTCCGGCCTCGACCGAGGAAGTGGCGGAAATCGTTCGTATCTGCGCCCGCCATCGCACCCCGATCATCCCCTTCGGCACCGGCACCTCGCTCGAGGGCCATCTCATGGCGATCCAGGGCGGCGTCTCGCTCGACATGTCGCGGATGAACCGCATCCTGCGCGTCAATGTCGAAGACCTCGACGTGACCGTGGAGCCCGGGGTCACACGCAAGCAGTTGAACGAGTATCTGCGCGACACCGGGCTGTTCTTCCCCATCGATCCCGGCGCCGACGCCTCGCTCGGCGGCATGACGGCGACCAGGGCCTCGGGCACCAACGCGGTGCGCTATGGCACCATGCGCGAAAACGTGCTCTCGCTTACCGTGGTAACGCCCGACGGGCAGATCGTCCGCACCGCGCGACGGGCGCGCAAATCCTCCGCCGGCTACGATCTGACACGGCTTTTCGTCGGCTCGGAAGGGACGCTCGGCGTGATCACCGAAATCACGCTTCGGCTCTACGGCATTCCGGAGGCGATCGCTTCCGCCGTGTGCTCCTTCGCCACCTTGAAAGGCGCCGTCGACACCGTCATCACCACCATCCAGTCCGGCATTCCGATCGCCCGCATCGAGCTCCTCGACGAGGCGATGATGGACGCGACAAACAAATTCGCCGGCCTTTCCTATCCGGTGCAGCCGACCCTCTTCCTCGAATTCCACGGCACCGAGGCCGGCGTGAAGGAGCAATCCGAGATGGTGCAGGCGCTCGCCGGAGAGAACGGCGGCGGCGACTTCCGCTGGACCACGAAAGAGGAAGAACGAAGCAAGCTGTGGCAGGCGCGCCATGACGCGGCCTATGCCGTCAAGGCCCTCCGACCCAACGCCTCGGTCTGGGCGACCGACGTCTGTGTGCCGATCTCGCGGCTCGCCGAGTGCATCCTGGAAACCCGCAAGGACATCGACGAAAGCGGCCTCATGATTCCGATCGTCGGTCATGTCGGCGACGGCAATTTCCACCTCGTGGTGCTGATCGATCCCGACGATCCGGTCGAACGCGACAAGATCGAGAAGCTGAACGACCGCCTGGTCTATCGCGCCCTCGCCATGGAAGGCACCTGCACCGGCGAACACGGCGTCGGCCTCGGCAAGATGAAGTTCCTCGAGGCCGAGCACGGCCCGGGCCTCGCGCTGATGCGCACCCTGAAAAAAGCCATCGACCCCCTCAACCTGATGAATCCGGGCAAGATCGTCTCGATCTAGCCCGGGAAGGTCGCCCGCCGACCCAAGGAGAACCCCATGGCCGCCCTCGCCGAGCCAGCGTCCGCCTTGTCCACCGCTGAACCGCCGGTCACGGCCGAACTCGTGCGGCGCATCGTCGACCTCGGCCTCCGCGATATTCCCGAGCGGGCGCGCGAAGTCGTCCGCCATAGCGTGCTCGACTGGGTCGCGATAACCCTGGCCGGCGCGCGGGAGCCGCTGTCGCGCATCCTCCGTGACGAAGCCATTTCCGAGGGTGGCCATGCCGTCGCAACGGTGATCGGCCACCGCGGCCGTATTTCGCCGCGCCAAGCCGCTCTGGTGAACGGCGCCGCCTCGCACGCTCTCGATTTCGACGACGTCAATTTCGCCCTGAGCGGCCACCCGACGGTGACCGTTCTGCCCGGGCTCCTGGCGCTCGCCGAAGCACGCCGGATCGGCGGCGCGCAGGTCCTGGTCGCCTTCGTCGCCGGCTACGAGACCGCCTGCCGCATCGGCGCCATGGTCAACCCGTCGCATTATTCCCGCGGCTTTCACAGCACGGCGACCGTCGGCAGCCTCGGCGCTGCGGCGGCTTGCGCCAAGCTGCTCGCGCTCGACCCGCAGCAGACCGCCTATGCGCTCGGCATCGCGGCCACGCAAGCCGCCGGACTGAAGTCGATGTTCGGCACCATGTGCAAGCCGCTCCACGCCGGCAAGGCGGCGGAAAACGGCGTTCTCGCCGCGACCCTGGCCGAGCGCGGCTTCACCGCGCGCGCGGACGCCATCGAATGCCCGCAAGGCTTTGCCGCGACCCTGGCCGAAGAGATGCGGCCCGAGGCGGCGCTCGCCGAGCCGCCGGGCGGCTTCCATGTCCTCGCCAATCTCTTCAAGTATCACGCCGCGTGCTATCTCACCCACGCGCCGATCGAATGCGCCGCGGCGATCCGCGAGATGCCGGACTTCGATCTCGCCAAGGTTCGCCGCGTCGGCCTGCGCCTCGATTCCGGCGCGAGCCGGGTCTGCAACATCGCGGCGCCGCAAAACGGCCTCGAAGCCAAGTTCTCGCTTCGCCTCACCGCTGCCTTCGCGCTCGCCGGCATCGACACCGCCGATCTCGCGACCTACAGCGAGGCGAAGGCCGCCGATCCGCTGCTGACGTCATTGCGCGACAAGGTCGAGATCGAATTCGTGCCGAACTGGCCGCATACGCTCGCCGAAATGACGGTCGAGACGACCGACGGCAAGCGCCTCGCCGTGCGCCACGACAGCGGCGTGCCGGCGACCGACCTCGGCCGCCAACGCGAGCGGCTCACGGCCAAGTTCCACAGCCTGGCGGCGCCGATTCTGTCGCCGGGCCGCGCCGCGCGCTTGGCCGAGATGGCGCTCGGCTTCGACCGCCTCGGCGACATCCGGCCGCTGCTCGCGCTTTGCGCCGCCGATTCATCTTCCGCATGAAAGGATAGAAGGACTAATGGACGCCGATTTCCGCGCCCGCGCGGTGCTCAAGCCGAAAGGGCTCTTGTACGAGGACTTCGTTCCCGGCCGCCACTTCAAGCACCATTGGGGACGCACGTTGAACGAGGGCGACAACTCGCTCTTTTCCACGCTCACGCTTCATTACAACCCGCTTTATTTCAACCTCGAATATGCCAAGGCGCACGGCCACAAGCAGGTGGTCGTCAACCCCTACCTGGTATTCACCACCGTTTTTGGCCTTACCGTCGAGGATTTCAGCGAGGCGGGCGGCGCCTTTCTCGGCCTCGAGGAGCTGACCTTCGAGCGGCCGGTCTATGCCGGCGACACCCTGCGCGCCGAGAGCGAGGTCGTGAGCCGGCGTGAATCCGAGAAGAACCCCGGCCAGGGCATCGTCACCTGGTCGACGCAGGGCTTCAACCAGCGCGACGAAAGGGTCATCGCCTTCAAGCGCACCAATCTGGTGAACCGGAGGAGCGCGGCGCGATGACCTACATGACCGAAGAGCGGCGCCTGATCCAGGCGCAGGCCCGCGAGTTCGCCATGCGCGAGGTTCTGCCGGTCGCCAACCGTCTCGATCCCGAGCAGGGCGACATTCCGATAGAGCTGCGCGAGAAGCTCGCGGAGATGGGCTATTTCGGCATTCTGATCGAAGAGGAATATGGCGGCCTCGGTCTCGGCTGCTTTGAATACTGCCTGATCACCGAGGAACTTTCCCGCGCCTGGATGAGCGTCGCCAGTCTGATCGCGCGCGGCAACGGCCTGATCGGCATGGGCGGCATGAACCCGGAGCAGGCGCGCCTTTATCTCAACCGCATGGCCAAGGGCGAATTCCTCGGCGCCTTTTCCATGTCCGAGCCGAACGCGGGCTCCGACGTCGCCAATATCTCGTGCCGAGCGCGCCGCGATGGCGATTCCTGGCTCATCACCGGCAACAAATACTGGTGCACCTTCGCCGACGGTGCCGATTTCCTCATGGTCGTGGCGCGCACCAGCGAGCCGCCAAACGACCGGCGCCATCTCGGCCTCACCTGCTTCCTGATCGAGAAGCCGCGCGGCGAATTGCCGCCCGGCGTCAAAGGCCATCCGATCCCGAAGATCGGCTATTTCGGCTGGAAGACCTGGGAGCTTGCCTTCGACGAGTGCCGCGTGCCGGCGGAAAACGTCATCGGCGAGGAAGGCAAGGCCTTCTATCTCACCGCGGCCGGCCTCGAAAAAGCGCGCGCCCATACCGCCGCCCGCGCCATCGGACTCGCCCGCGGCGGCCTCGAGGACGCGATCGATTACGCCAAGAGCCGCGTCCAGTTCGGACAGCCGATCGGCGCCTTCCAGGCGATCCGCTTCAAGATCGCGCAAATGGCGACCGAGATCGAGGCCGCGCGCCAGCTCATGTACCACGTCTGCACCGAGATCGACGACAAGCGCCGCTGCGACAAGGAAGCGGCGATGGTCAAGTTCTACGCCAGCGAAATGGCGGAACGGGTGACCAGCGAAGCGCTGCAGATTCACGGCGGCGCCGGCTATACCAAGCTCTACGCCGTCGAACGCCATTGGCGCGACGCGCGCCTGACCAAGATTTTCGAGGGCACCTCGGAAATTCAGATGCGCATCATATCCGATCACCTTTTGGGCAGGAGCAGCTCATGAACCCGGCCGAATTCACCGGCGACGACAATTACTTCGAGGACTTCGTGCCAGGCGCCGTGATACGGCACGCCCGCGGCAAGACGGTGGGCGAAATCGACAACGTGCTGATCACCAACCTGGTGCTGAACACGGCGCAGCAGCATTTCAACCAACAACTGATGGAGCAGACCCGCTTCGGCGAGCGTATCACCTTCGGCGGCGTCACGCTGTCGCTCATCATCGGCCTCGCCAGCGAGGACACCAGCGAGAACGCGCTGGCCGAGCTTGGCGTCGACAAGATCCGTTTTCGCACGCCGGTGCACCATGGCGACACGCTTTACGCCTTCACCGAGGTGCTCGGCGTGAAAGACGCCGAGCGGCCCGACGCCGGCGAAGTTCATTTCCGCCATTGGGGCGTGAACCAGAAGGATGAACTGGTGTTCGAGGGCGAGCGCCGCGTGCTGGTGAAGCGCCGCCCGCGCGCGGGCAAATAGCCGATGGCGAATGGTGGCCGGCCGGCCGTGCGATCGTCGATCGCGCGGTTGCCGGCCGGGCGCCGTTGCCGCATGCTGCGGGCCCGGCGAAGCGCCGGCGCCGGCACGGAATTGCAAACGCAATAACTTGAGAGTGGACGAGATGCACGAGAGACCGCAACGATTGCGCCGGGTTCAACTCGCGGTGCCGGGTTCGAGCGAGAAAATGATGGTCAAGGCGGCCGAGAGCAAGGCCGACCACGTTTTCCTCGACCTCGAGGATGCGGTGGCGCCCAAGGCCAAGGTCGAGGCGCGTTCGCAGATCGTGCGCGCCCTCACCACGCTGGACTGGAGCGGCAAGACCCGTTGCGTCCGCATTAACGACCTCGGGACGCCTTACTGCTACGAAGACATCATCCACGTCGTGGAGCGGGCCGGCGAACACCTCGACACCATCATGGTGCCGAAGGTGAAGTCGCCGGCGGACATCTATTTCGTCGAGACTCTTCTCAGCCAAATCGAGATGAAGCTCGGCCGCGAGCGCCAGATCGGCATCGAGGCGCTGATCGAGGAAGTCGAGGCGGTGCAGAACATCGACGACATCGCGCGCGCGAGCCCGCGCCTCGAATGTCTGATCTTCGGCGCGGGCGACTATTCCGCCTCGCATCGCCTCAACCTGAAATCGATCGGCGGCTCCGGCGGTTATCCGGGCGACGTTTGGCATTACGCGCGCTTCAAGCTGGTGATTGCCTGCCGCGCCGCCGGCATCGACCCCGTCGACGGTCCCTACGCCGATTTCCGCGACACCGAGGGCTTCCGCGAGGAATGCCGGCGGGCGCACGTTCTCGGCTGCGCCGGCAAGTGGGCGATCCACCCGGCGCAGATCGATGTCGCGCTCGACGTCTTCACGCCGCGCCAGGAGGACGTGGCCCAGGCGCGCAAGCTCGCCGCCGCCTATGCCAAGGCCGAAGCGGAAGGGCTCGGCGCGGTCAACGTCGACGGCGTCATGGTGGACGCGGCCTCGATCCGCATTCTGAACAACACCATCCGCCAAGCGGATCTGATCGGCCTCTAGGAGGTTAACGGCGTGACGCGGCAAAACCGCACAACAAGGAACATCGGGCCCGGCATCTCGCGCAAGCGCCCGTCCCCGCGGCCCGTGCATGAAAACGGCTGAGGCTGGCGCCATGCCCACAGCGGACCCCCCTGTCGCGCGCATTCCCTTGATCCGCCGCCGCGGGCTGCTGATCGTGCTCTCCTCGCCGTCCGGCGCCGGCAAGACCACGATCTCGAAGAAGTTTCTGGAGGCCGAAAGCCCGACGGTGCAGATGTCGGTTTCCGTCACCACCCGGCGGCAACGGCCGGGCGAGGTGGATGGCGCCGACTACCGCTTCATCGACCGCGCGGCCTTCGAGCGCCTCAGGGACGAGGGCGCGCTTCTCGAGCACGCCGAGGTCTTCGGCCATGCCTACGGCACGCCATCGGCGCCGATTGCGGCGGCGCTTGAGCAGGGTCGCGATGTGCTTCTCGACATCGATTGGCAAGGCGCGCAAGCGCTCGCCGCCGGGCCGTTCAAGAACGACCTCGTGCGCATCTTCATCTTGCCGCCCTCGCTCGACGAGTTGCACCGGCGCCTTGAGCGCCGCAATCAAGACAGCGCCGACGTGGTGGAGGAGCGCATGCAGGGCGCACGCCAGGAAATTTCCCATTGGCGCGATTACGATTACGTGCTGGTGAATGCCGAGGTCGAGGCATGTCTTGCCGAGGTGCAGACCATCGTCCGAGCCGAACGGCTCCGCCGCGAGCGGCGAAGCGGCATCAAAGGCGGGCTCGATGAATTCGTCGCCACGCTTGACTAGAAAAGCGTGGCGCTGGTTGGGGAGACTGACGTGAACGATCTGCCGGAATACGACCGTCACGACGCGCTCGGCCTCGCCGCGCTGGTGCGCGAAAAGCAGGTCACGGCCGGCGAGCTTCTCGAGGTGGCGATCGCCCGGGTCGAGGAACACAATCCCGGTCGCAATGCCGTCGTCACCAAGCTCTATGACGAGGCCTGGGCCGCGATCGCGGACGGCCTGCCGGACGGGCCTTTTGCCGGAGTGCCGTTTCTGCTCAAGGATCTCGGGGTCGGCTACAAGGGCACGGTGACGACCGGCGGCTCGCGCTTTTTCGCCGATGCCCGCGCCGACCACGACAGCGAGGTGGTGCGCCGCTACAAGGCCTCGGGCCTGGTCATCTTCGGCAAGACCAACACGCCGGAATTCGGCCTCGCCACCTCGACCGAGCCGCGACTCTTCGGCCCGGCCCGCAATCCGTGGAAACCCGATCACAGCGCTGGCGGCTCGTCCGGCGGCGCCGCGGTAGCAGTCGCGGCCGGCATGGTGCCGGCGGCGCACGCGAGCGACGGCGGCGGCTCGATCCGCATCCCGGCCTCGGCCTGCGGGCTTTTCGGCATGAAGCCGACCCGGGCGCGCGTCCCGGCCGGACCCGACAAGGGCGAAAGCTGGAACGGCGCCGGCGTCAATCACGCCATCACCCGCTCGGTCCGCGATAGCGCCGCGCTTCTCGATGCCGCCGCCGGCCCCGAGACCGGCGACCCCTATTGCGCGCCGCCGTCGCTCCGCCCCTATCTCGAGGAAGTCGGCATCGATCCCGGGCGGCTCCGCATCGCCGTTACCACCACCGCCTGGAACGGCCAGCCGGTCGGCGCCGAATGCCGCGCCGCCGTCGAGGCCGCGGCGAAACTCTGCGAGGACCTTGGCCACCATATCGCGGAGGCCAGCCCGGCCTTCGACGCCGCGCGGCTGATCGCCGCCAACCAGGTCATCATCAGCGGCCAGGTTCGCGCCGCCCTTGACGCCCGCGGCAAAAGCCTCGGGCGCCAGGCCCAGCCCGGCGACGTCGAGGAGATCACCTGGCGCATGGCGACCCTCGGCAAGGCGGCGAGCGCCGCCGACTATGCCGCGGCGATCGATGTTCTGCACGCCACCGGCCGCGCCATCGGCAGCTTCTTCCGCGATTACGACGTGCTGCTGACGCCAACCATGTGCGACCCGCCCTACCCGCTCGGCGTTCTCGACATGATGACCGACGACGTCGCGCGCTTCAACCAAGCGATCCTGGCCACCATCGCCTTTACCTCGCCGTTCAACGCGGCGGGAAATCCGGCCATGTCGATGCCGCTTCATTGGAGCGCCGACGGTTTGCCGGTGGGCGTGCAATTCGCCGGCCGTTTCGGCGACGAGGCGACCCTCTTCCGGCTCGCCGCGCAGATCGAGGCGACGCGACCCTGGGCCGGCCGCCGGCCCGCGCTCTGAATTCGCCGGGAGCATGCCCCCAGCCATGGAAACAGCGCCCAGAGATGAGTCTGGGTCGGTTCGACCCAAAATCATCGTCCGCTAAGGCGGCGTCTCCGTCTCGGTCGCGGCCGCCGCCAGGTCAGCGCGAAGCCGCGCGATAAGATCGCGGCAGGTCGGCAGGTGCGCCGCCTCGACGTCGAGAATCGCCGCGACGATCCGGCGTTTCAGGAGCGGGCCGTCGATGACCTGATCGGCGCCTTCGATGCGGGCCGCGTCGAGCACGATGTCGATCAGCCGCTCGGCGCCGTTGAGCCGGCCCCAAAGATAGTCGTTCTCGCGGTAGGCGCGGCTGAGAAAAGCGCTGAAGTGGCTGAGCCCGGTTCCCCGCAAGGGCGTTTGGTGCAGTGCCGGCGGAAACAACCGACTGTCCTCCGGGCTGATGCGATCGATGCGGATTTCGTCGAACTCCTCGAGGTCGCGCCAGTTGGTGAGCGAGAAGGTCATCACGTCCCAGAAGGCAAATCCGAGATAAACGACAAGAAGCTCGTGGGCAAAGGAAACCGGCAACAGCGCCGGAATCCCGGTCGCGAACAGCGCGTCGGCCTTGCGGTCGAGGGCGAGGAAACCCTGCGCCGCCGCCAGAGCCTCGACCGCGGCGGTAATCTCGCTCTCCTTTGCGGCGGCGAAGCGATCCGCCGCCGCCGCCATCGCATGCCGGTCCGCGGGCGGCGGATCCCCGGCGAACACGCGGGCGAGCCGACCCCGGAGACGATCGTCCTGCCGCGGCAACGCATCGGCCTGGCGGAGCATGGCGCGAAGCTGATAGACCTCGACCTTCGCCGCATCGAGCGCGGTCACCGCCTGATCGCTAACCTTGCCATAAAGATCGTTCATGGCCCTCAGCGCGAAGCGCAGCCGCCGCTCGCGGAACGATGCGTCAAGATCGGGGTCGTCCAACGCCAGCCTGGCCGGGTTGAAACCGCGCCGCGCCGCCCAGCGATAGAGAACGGCGGTCACCCATTGCGCGGCCGCGCTGTTGTCGCTGATCCCGCCGGCCGCACCGAACTTGGCGCAGAGATCGTCGATGACGTTAACCAGCTTGAGGCGAAGATAGGCCTCGTAGGCGAAACCGGCGTCGCGCGCGGCCGCCCGGTTGGCCGCCGCGCGCCAGGCGGCGACGGCCGCGGCTCCCGCAACCTCGACCGCGGTCGCCGCCATGACATGGGAGACCTGCTCCTCGACCCGCGGCCGCGTCGCCTGCACGATGCGACGGATGCGCCGGACGCGGCGGTTGAAGGTCTCGATGCGCTCCAGTTCCCGGTGCACCGGTTCGTTGCAGGCACTGTCGGACAGGGCGCCCTTCAGCACCGGAAAGAAGCCGGCGGACCGTTTCGTCTTCATGCCGTTCGGTTTCGGGTCGGGCTCGAGATAGAGCAGCCGGCGGTCGATCTGGCGATAGGCGGGCCGCCCCTGCAGCGCCGAGATGGCGGCGTCGAAGGGCTTGTTGTTGACGACGCTGCCGTCGATCAAAGCGATGGATTGCGGGTCCTCGCCGACGGCGATCTGCGGCGCGAAGGCCTGGGCCAGAAAGGCGTCGCGGTCGAGCCAGTGCTTGTGCTCCTGTTCCGCCAGGCGGTCGATCTCGGCGACGTCGAGCGGCGGAAAGGCGCCGGGAAAGGAGCCGGTGGCGCGCGCCGCGAACACCAGATCGAGGAGGTGCTTGCGGTCGAAATCGCTCCGCATGTCGCCGTTCCGCCAGCGCTGATAGCCGAAGTGCAGCACGTGGCGATGCTCAGTGTCGTCGATGGTCGCCGGATCGTGAATCGCCACGTGGCGGCGGTAGCCGGAAAGATCCGTCACGGTGACGAAAAGATCGAGGCCGAGACCGGGCGGCAGCAGCGATCCGCTCTCGCCCGCCGGCCCCGACATCAATTCGAGCGCGCGGTAGAGCAGCCTGCTAAAGCCGAGCCCGTCGAAGGGCGCCTGAAACCAGCGCGAGCGGACGAACAGCGAGAGGTTGCGCCGCGCCTCAGGGTCGTCTCCGAGCTCGCTCGAAAAGCGTTGCGCGAAGAGCGAAATGCCGGGCTTGAGGAACCATTTGCTCCACGGCCTGGCGCGCTGCCTCGGCGCCAGCAGGCGAGCGACATCGGCGCCGTCAAGCCACAAGTCGCGCAGGTGGTCGATCGCGAGGTCATGCGCCAAGGCGCGGCCGAGTAGGATGCCGTTGATGCCCCCCGCGGAGGCACCGGCGATGATGTCGACGAGAACCCGGAGATCGAGGTGAAGGCCGATGGCCCGAAGAAGCTCAGCATAGATGTTTTCGGTATCGGCCAGGTCACCTTCGGGAACCGCGACGTCGTCGCTCCCGTCGCGGACGCTGCGCGAGGCGCGCACCAGTTTCACCAGCTCCTTGGTGACGCCGTGCATATAGATGGCGAGCGACACGCCGCCGAAGCAGACCACCGCCAGCCGGAGCTCTTTTTGCTTCCGCACCGCCCCCGCGCCTCCCCGCGCTCGCCCGACGATCCGAGCATGACCGCAACCGGCCGCGAAGTCGAGCGCAAGGCGCGCCAGGCCGGCGCGCCCCGCCCCGCGGGACGCAGAACGGAGGCTAGACGCCTAAGGGGCGAGCTTTTCCTTGAGCAGGCGATTGACCTCGGCCGGATTTGCCTTGCCGGCGGTCGCCCGCATCACTTGGCCGACGAAGAAGCCGAACAGCTTCTCCCGACCGGAGCGGTATTCCGCGACCTTGTCGACGTTGGCGGCGAGAACCTCATCGATCGCCGTCCCGATCGCGCCAAGATCGGTGACTTGGCGCAGGCCCCGTTCATCGACCAGCGTCGCCGCGTCCTTAGCAGTCTCGACCATGAGTTCGAACACGTCCTTGGCGAGGCGGCCGGACAGCGTGCCGTCGCGGATCAGGTCGAGGAGTTGGCCGAGCTTCGCCGCCGTCACCGAAAAGGCGCCGAGCGGCTGACCGGAGCGGCGGAAGGCGGCGAAGAAATCGCCCATGACCCAATTGGCGGCGAGCTTGGCATCGCGGCCGACCGCGACCTGCTCGTAGAAATCGGCGGTCTCGCGCTCGGCCACTAGCACGCCGGCCTCGTAGGGCGAAAGCCCGTAATCGGCGACGAACCGCGCCTTCTTCTCGTCCGGAAGCTCCGGCAATCCGGCCGCG
>JAJYTL010000063.1:0-283 GCA_021793055.1 Pseudomonadota bacterium | reverse complement strand
ACGAATTCCTCCGAAAGCTCGAGCGGTAGCAGATCGGGATCGGGGAAGTAGCGGTAATCGTGCGCTTCCTCCTTGGAGCGCATCGAGCGCGTCTCGCCGCGGCCGGGATCGAACAGGCGCGTTTCCTGGTCGATCGCGCCGCCTTCCTCCAGAATCTCGATCTGGCGGCGCGCCTCGTATTCGATCGCCTGGCGCACGAAACGGATCGAGTTCACGTTCTTGATCTCGCAACGGGTGCCGAACGGCTCTCCCGGGCGGCGCACGGAGACGTTGACGTCGGCCC
>JAJYTL010000062.1 GCA_021793055.1 Pseudomonadota bacterium | reverse complement strand
TCGAAAGCCGCCGCGCGGCAGCCTCGAAGCCCTCGGCGTCTTCCAGCAGGTCGGCCAAGGCCGCTTCCGCCTTGGCGCGCACGTCTGCAACGGCGGCGGGGGACGGTATCTGAAACAGGATGTGACGCGCCGATACCCGTTCGCCGCTCTGGAAAATTTCCTGATGATCGTCGTAATAGCGGCGACACTCCGCCTCGGTCGGCTCGGCCATTGCCACTTCCTGGGCGATCAGCTCGCGGATGGCGGAATTGACGGTTTCGGGATCGGCCCCCTCGGCCACAAGGTCAAGCGTTAGCGCGTGCTGGCGCAACAGTTCGCGCACCGCAGCAAGCTCCGGGGTCTGCGCGCTGGCAGGGTCGACGGAGATGCCGTTGACGGAAATTTCCTGCACATCGTCCTCGTTTTCAGACGCGGCGCCGCCGCGTGCCTCAGGTCCGGCAAAGCCGAAACGAACCGGGCGCATCCCGGTTACGCCGGCTCTTTTTACCATGTCCGTCACGACCAGGACCAGAAAGATGATGCACCGTCTCCAGCCGATCCGGATACCCGCGATGGTGGAAATCCCGCCCCGAAACCGCAGTCGGTTCGCCAGCACTCTCGCGCGACCCGCACGCTCGGCAACCGAAACGTGACTTAGATCAAAGCGCCGCGGCGCCGCTTGGCGCCTAATAAAAATATAGGCTTGATCCGCCCGGCGGCCACGCCGGAATTGACAACGCATCCGCGCCGATGCGCGCATTGGTAGCGTCCATGAAAATTGCCGACAGAACCGCGACCTTGCCGCAGGTTCCACAACCGCGCCGCTGAACGATGACCGCTCGGACTAAGACCTGGACGATCCGGACCGCCGTCGTCGCGCTTGTTGCGATCGCCGGCGTCCTTGCCTGGCAGGCGCTTCAACCCAAGGGTCTGCCGAACGGCTTCGCCGGCGGCAATGGCCGGATCGAGGCCGTGGAGATCGACATCGCAGCCAAAATACCGGGCCGGATCGCGGACATTCTGGTCAAGGAGGGCGATTTCGTCACCGCGGGCCAGATTCTCGCCAGGATGGACACCGCGACCCTGGAGGCGCAGCGGCGCGAGGCCGAGGCACAATTGAAGCGCGCCGAGATCGGCATCGCGACGGCGCAGAGCCGGGTCACGCAGCGCGAGGCCGAACAGAGCGCGGCCGCGGCGGTGGTGGCGCAGCGCAAGGCCGAGCTCGGTGCCGCGGAAAAGCGCCTCGCGCGCTCGCGCGCGCTCGCCCCAAAGGGCGCCGTCGCCGCCCAGGCGCTTGACGACGACCGCGCCGCCGTCGAGAGCGGCAAGGCGGCCGTCGCCGCGGCGCAGGCGCAGGTCGCCGCGGCGCAAGCTGGCCTCGGCCTCGCCCGCTCCGAGGTTATCGGTGCCCAATCCGACGTCGAGGCGGTGCGCGCCGCCCTCCAGCGCATCGAGGCCGATATCGCCGACAGCACCTTGCGCGCACCCCGGGACGGCCGCGTTCAATACCGCGTCGCCGAGCCGGGCGAGGTCTTGGCGGCCGGCGGCACCGTGCTCAACATGGTGGATCTGAGTGATGTCTACATGACGTTCTTCCTGCCGACGGCGCAAGCTGGTCGCGTCGCGCTCGGGGCCGAGGCGCGCCTCGTGCTCGATGCCGCACCCCAATACGTGATCCCGGCGACCATCTCCTTTGTCGCGGATGTCGCACAATTCACACCGAAAACGGTGGAGACGGCGGACGAACGCCAGAAGCTGATGTTCCGGCTCAAGGCGCGCATCGCCCCCAAGTTGCTCAAGAAATACATCCGCACGGTGAAAACCGGATTGCCGGGCATGGCCTATGTCCGGCTCGACCCGCGCCTGCCCTGGCCGGCGGCGCTGCGGGTCCGGTTGCCGCAATGAGCGCCGAGCGCGCGCCAGGCGCAACCGCGCCGCCCCCCGTCGCACGCCTTGAAAATGTCACCCTGCGCTACGGCAAGGCGCAAGCGCTCGCCGGGCTCAGTCTCGAGATTCCGGCTGGCCGCATGGTCGGGCTGATCGGCCCGGACGGCATCGGCAAGTCAAGCCTGCTCGCCCTCATCGCCGGCGCCCGCGCGGTCCAGACCGGCGACGTCGAGGTTCTCGGCGGCGACATGCGCTCGGCGCGCCATCGCAAGGCCGTCTGCTCGCGCATCGCCTATCTGCCGCAAGGCCTGGGCCGGAACCTTTATCCGACCCTTTCCATCTTTGAGAACATCGACTTTTTCGCGCGTCTGTTCGGCCAGGACGCGCGCGAACGGGCGCGCCGGATCGACGAGCTGACGCGCAGCACGGGCCTCGCTCCCTTCCTCGACCGGCCGGCCGGCAAGCTCTCCGGCGGCATGAAGCAGAAGCTCGGCCTCTGTTGCGCGCTGATCCACGACCCCGATCTCCTGATCCTCGACGAGCCGACGACCGGCGTCGATCCGCTGTCCCGCCGCCAGTTCTGGGAGTTGGTCGCCGGGATCCGCGCCAGCCGCCCCGGCATGAGCGTGGTGGTGGCGACCGCCTATATGGAGGAAGCGGCTCGCTTCGATTGGCTGGTGGCGATGGACGCGGGCCGCGTGCTCGCGACCGGCACGCCGGCGGACTTGCGCGCCCGCACCGGCGCGGCCTCGCTCGAGGCCGCATTTATCGCCCTGTTGCCCGAGGAAAAGCGCCGTGGCCATAGACCCGTGGAAATTCCGCCGCGCCCGGCCGAGATCGACGGCGAAACCGCCATCGAGGCGAACGGCCTGACCATGCGCTTCGGCGATTTCACCGCCGTCGATCATGCGAGCTTCACCATCCGGCGCGGCGAGATGTTCGGCTTCGTCGGCTCGAACGGCTGCGGCAAGACCACCACGATGAAGATGTTGACCGGCCTGTTGCCGCCGAGCGAGGGGCGCGCCTGGCTGTTCGGCAAGGAGATGGATGCGCGCGATCTGATGACGCGACGGCGCGTCGGCTACATGTCGCAATCCTTCTCGCTCTATACCGAGCTTACGGTGCGCCAGAACCTCGAACTGCACGCACGGCTGTTCCAGGTGCCGGCCGAGGAGATTCCGCCGCGCGTAGCGGAGATGCTGGCCCGCTTCGATCTCGCCGCGATCGCCGACGCCTTGCCGAATCGGCTGCCGCTCGGTCACCGGCAGCGGTTGTCGCTGGCCGTCGCGATGATCCACAAGCCCGAGTTGCTGATCCTGGACGAGCCCACCTCGGGGGTCGACCCAGTGGCGCGCGATGCCTTCTGGCGCATCCTCGTCGGGCTGTCGCGCGAGGACGGCGTCACCATCTTCATCTCGACCCATTTCATGAACGAGGCCGCGCGCTGCGATCGCATCTCGCTGATGCACGGCGGCAAGGTTCTGGTCACCGGCCGGCCGGACGCGCTGATGGCACGCCGTGCCGTCGCAACCCTGGAAGAGGCCTTTATCGCCTATCTCGAGGAAGCGGCGGCGGACGGAGCCGATCCGCCGCCGGCCGCCCTGCCGCCAAGCCGATCGACCGAGACCGACGCGGCCACGGTGCGCAGCCGGCGCCGCGCCTTCGATCCCGCGCGCATGTTGAGCTACGCGCGCCGCGAGGCGTTGGAACTAAATCGCGACCCGATCCGCCTGATCTTGGCCCTGCTCGGCAGCGTCATTCTGCTGTTCGTCATGGGGTACGGCATCAGCCTCGACGTCGAGAACCTGAGCTTCGCCGTTCTCGACCGCGACCACACTGCCCTCAGCCGCAACTACACGCTCAACCTCGCGGGCTCGCGCTACTTCATCGAGAAGCCCCCCCTCGCCAGCGACGCTGACATGGACCGCCGGATGCGGTCGGGAAAACTCAGCCTCGCGATCGAGATTCCGCCAGGGTTCGCGCGCGACGTCGCGCACGGCCGCAAGGTCCAGATCGGCGCCTGGATCGACGGCGCGATGCCGACGCGGGCCGAAGTCGCCGAGGGCTACGTCGAGGGCATGCATGCGAAGTGGCTGGCCGCGCAAGCGCGCGCCGCCGGCCACGGAAAGGCCCTGGACGGCCTCGTCAAAATCGAGACCCGCTTCCGTTACAACCCCGACGTCAAGAGCCTGGTCGCCATGGTGCCGGCGATGATCCCGCTGCTTCTCATGCTGATCCCGGCGATGCTCGCGGCCCTCAGCGTGGTGCGCGAAAAGGAGCTCGGCTCGATCGTCAACTTCTACGTCACGCCGACGACGCCGATCGAATTCCTGGTCGGCAAGCAGCTCCCCTACATCGTCCTGTCGGGGCTGAACTTCTTGGTTCTCGCCCTCCTCGCGGTGACCCTTTTCGGCGTGCCGTTCACCGGCAGCTTCCCGACCCTGGCCGCGGCGGCCGCGCTCTATGTCGCCGCGTCGACCGCGCTCGGCCTTCTCATATCGAGCTTCATGCGCAGCCAGATCGCCGCCATTTTCGGCACCGCGGTTCTGACCATCCTGCCGGCGGTGAGCTTTTCGGGCATGATCGAGCCGACCTCCTCCCTGCAGGGCGTGGGCCGGCTGATCGGAGAGCTTTATCCGACGACGCATTTCCTCACCATCTCGCGGGGCACCTTTTCCAAGGCCCTGGGCTTCGCCAATCTGGAGCCCTCCTTCGTTCCGCTGGTGCTCGCCGTGCCGGTGCTGCTCGCCCTCTCGGCCCTGCTGCTGCGCAAACAGGAGGCTTGAGCCGTGCGCCTCACCAATGTCCTTCATTTCGGCGTTAAGGAGCTGCGCAGCCTGGCCCGCGATCCGGGCATGCTGGTGCTGATCGTCTATGCCTTCACCTTCGCGATCTACGCCGCGGCGACGGCGATGCCGGAAACCCTCAACCGGGCGCCGATCTCGATCGTGGACGAGGATCACTCGGCGCTCTCGGCGCGGATCGTCAACGCCTTCTACCCGCCCTACTTCAGCCTGCCGAAGCTGATCACCCCGGCGGAAATGGACGCCCGCATGGATGCCGGCCGCGACACGTTTGCCCTCGACATCCCGCCCGATTTCCAGCGCGACCTTCTCGCCGGCCGCCGCCCGTCCATACAATTGAACGTCGACGCGACGCGCATGAGCCAAGCCTTCACCGGCAGCAGCTACATCCAGACCATGGTCATGGACGAAGTGAACGCCTTCGCCATGCGCCATCGCCGCGTCGCCGAGCCGCCAGTGGGATTGGCGCTCAGGGCGCGCTTCAACCCCTCGCTGAACAAATCGTGGTTTGGCGCCGTCATGGAGATCATCAACAACGTCACCCTGCTCGCAATCGTACTCACCGGCGCAGCCTTGATCCGCGAGCGCGAACACGGCACGCTTGAACATCTCCTGGTGATGCCCGTAACTCCGTTCGAGATCATCGCGAGCAAGGTCTGGGCCATGGCGCTGGTGGTGCTGGTCACTTGCGCGGCATCTCTGGTCTTCGTGGCGCACGGGCTGTTGTCGGTTCCGATCCAGGGATCCATGGCTCTGTTCCTGGCCGGGACGGCGCTCGACCTCTTCGCCACCACCTCGATGGGCATTTTCCTCGGCACCGTCGGCCGCTCGATGCCGCAATTCGGCATGCTTCTCGTCCTCGTCCTCCTGCCCTTGGAAATGCTCTCCGGCGCGACAACGCCACGCGAAAGCATGCCGGCCATCGTGCAGCACCTCATGCAGGTCGCGCCGAACACCCATTTCGTCATCCTGGCGCAAGCGATCCTGTTCCGCGGCGCCGGCTTTGGCGTCGTCTGGCCGCAGTTCGCGGCCCTCGCCGCGATCGGCGTGGTTCTATTCGGCCTCGCCCTGACACGCTTCCGCAAGACCATCGATTCAATGGCTTGAAGGTCGCGAGCCGACCCCGCGGAAGTCCGGCGGCGATGGCGTAAGGCCCTGGCGCATTGACGTTTTATCCCAAATCCAAGACCGGGATTTTTTCAGCGGCCCCTTGCCAAGGCCCGATTCGGCCGGCATATTTACGTGCCTCGCCTCGCTATGGGTTGGCCTTGGCGCTTGTTCTCCACAACGAGAATCCAATCAAGTCTCATCCATTTCGAAGTTAGGCTCGCTAGTCGACTGACGAGGCGAAAAAACGCGCTGCTTACGTAAAGGGACACTATGCCGATCGGAACCGTGAAGTGGTTTAACGCCCAGAAGGGGTACGGATTCATCCAGCCCGAGGATGCCTCGAAGGATGTCTTCGTCCACATTTCGGAAGTCGAGCGCTCCGGGCTCGGCTCTCTACATGAAGGCCAGAAGGTCAGCTTCGATATCGAACAGAATCGGGGCAAGCCGGCGGCCTGCAATCTGAAGGCGGTTTAGCCTAGACGGCGGGGCGGCTTCGGCCGCCCCGTTTCCGCTTCCCACCGGGTGCGGAAGCGACTTTTAGGGTGCGCCCCGGGGACGGAGCGCCGCCAGCTGGTGGTTCTGTCCCGGCGGGGGGCACGGTTTTTCCTGAAATATCTTTTCCATGCCTTTTGGCGGCGTCGTCGCGACGACCGAGGGGTCGACACGGGCGGGTTCTTCCGACGTCGCTGGCCGAGCGGCCTTCGCGACGGTAGACTGTCCGTGAGGCGCAAGGCAGCGCGCCATCGAGATCAACCCAAGGCGACCGTCCGGCTGTTGCGCGACCATGACCGAGGAAATTGAACTCAAGCTCGCGCTTGCGCCGGATGACGTCGGGCGTCTCAGGCGACACGAGGTTCTTCGCGCGTTGAAGAACGGCCCGGTCGCCACCCGTCGCCTCGTCAGCGTCTATTTCGATACCCCGGACTTCGCCCTTCGGCGCAAGAAGGTGGTGCTGCGCATCCGCCATATCGGCACGAAGCGGATCCAGACCTTGAAACAAGACCCGCTGCCCGGCCGCAGCGCCTTGGTGCGCGGTGAATGGGAAACGCCGGTCACGGCCGACCGGCCCGAGCTTGACCGCATCGGTAACGCCAAGCTCCGCGCCCTGGTCGCGCCGCAGTTCGACGGCGACGCGATGCGGGATGTTTTCGTCACCGATATCCAGCGCACGGTCTGGCCGCTCAAGCTCGGCCGGAACGAGATCGCCTGCATGCTCGACATCGGAGAGATCCGCGCCAACGGCCGGCGCCAACCGGTTTGCGAGCTCGAGCTCGAACTGGCGTTGGGCGGACGCGCGGCGCTGTTCCGCCTGGCCCGCCAGATCAACCGAACGCTGCCTCTGCGCGTCGCGCGCGTGACCAAGGCGGAACGCGGCTATCTCCTCGCCGCCGGCCGCACGCCCGAGAGCGAAGCCAAGGCCGGGGCCACCCACCTCGATCCCGGCATGTCCGTCGCCGCCGCCTTCACGGCCATCGCGCGCGGCGCGACCGATCACATCCTGGCGAATGTCGACAGCGCCAGCGCGGGCAAGAACCCGGAAGGCGTGCACCAGCTCCGGGTCGGCATCCGGCGGCTCAGGAACGCCTTCTCGCTGTTCCGGGATGTCGTGCCGGCGCGCGGCGGCGCGGCACTCGCGCGCGAGCTCCGCTGGCTGCAGCAGCAGCTCGGCCCGGCGCGCGAATGGGACGCTCTGCTCAGCGAGACCCTGACGCCGGCCACCGCCGATCTTGACCTTGGGCAAGGACTTCGGCCGTTGCGCCGCGCCGCCGAGCAGCGCCGCCAAGTCGCCTACGGGCAAAGCCGCGCGGTATTGTGCGAGCGGCGCTATAGCGACCTTCTGCTTCGGCTCGAAGCCTGGTTCGACGCGCTCGCCGCCATGGCGGAATCAAACCCTCCCCGGGCCGACGGCGCCAGCGCCGTGCTCTTGATCCGCTTCGCGGCGGCAACGCTGACGCAGCGCGCGAGCCGGGTCGAGAAGCTCGGGCGGAAGATGCACAAGATCGACGACGCCGAACTTCATAAGCTCCGCATCCGCGTGAAGAAGCTCCGCTACGCGAGCGAGTTCTTCCACGACCTGTGGCCGGGGAAAGCGACCAAACGCTATATCGTGGCACTGAAATCGCTGCAGGACAGCTTGGGCCTCGCCCATGACGCGCTGATCGCCGTCGGCTTGATCAGAACCCTGGCCGCCGACGCCGGAAAGAAGGCCGCGCCGGCGGCGAGACGCGTTCTCGCCTGGAACGCGACTCGGCTCGAGCGCGAGCGAAAGACGCTGATCCGGCTCTGGCACCGCTTCGCCGCGACCGATCCCTTTTGGACCGGAGATTGAGGCCAGATTCAGAGCACGACTTCGATCAGCCGCGGCCCCTTTTCGCGCACGGCGGCGCCGAGCGCCTTCACCAGGGCCTCCGCCGTCTCGACCCGGCTCGCTGGCACGCCCATGCCCTTGGCGAGCGACACCCAATCCAAGGTCGGCCGATCGATATCCAGCATGTCGAGCGCGCGGCGGCCCGGATTGCCGGCGCCAACATTGGCGAGCTCGCCCTTGAGAATCTGATAGGAGCGGTTGGCGAAGATCACCGTGGTCACGTCGAGGCCCTCGCGGGCCTCGGTCCACAGCGCCTGCACCGTATACATGGCGCTGCCATCGCCGAGCAGGCACAGCACCTTGCGGTCCGGACAGGCGATGGCAGCGCCGATGCCGACCGGCGCGCCATAACCGATCGCCCCGCCCATGTTCTGCAGCCAGTCATGCGGCGCGGCGGCCAAGGTCGAGGCGAAGAAGCCGCGCCCGGTCGTGATCGATTCGTCGACCAGGATGGCATTCTCCGGCACCAGCGCCGCGATCGCCTGCGCCACCGATTCCTTGGTCAAGGCGCCGCTGGGGCGCGCGATCTCGGCCCGTGGCGCGAATTTCGCGGCCGCCGGCTTGGCGCCGAGTTCATCGGCGAGCGCGGACAAGGCATCAAAGGAATCATCGCCCAAGGCGCAAAGCGGATGCACCGCGCAGCCTTCGGGTTTCAACAGGCTCGGCTTGTCGGGATAGGCGAAAAAAGCGACCGGCTCCTTCGCCTCGATCAGGATGATATGGCGCAAGCCCTTCAGCATCGCCAGTGCCTGATCGACGACATAGGGAATGCGCTCGACCGCGACGCGGCCGGCGCCGCGCTCGATCCGGGCGTTCGAGCCCTGCGCCAGCAGCCGCGCGCCGGTGCGGCCCGCGATGCGGCCCGCGATCTCGAGCGCCGGCGCGCGCAACGCCATGCCGGTCATCAACAGCGCGGCGGGCTCGCCCGAGCGCAGGATCCGCGCGGCCTCCCTGACAGCTTCCGCGCTCGCCCGGACGCGTTCCGGCACCGGCGGCACCTCGGCAATTCCCTCGGCGCGGTTCCAGGCCGTATCGGCCGGCAGGATCAAGGTCGCGACTTGGCCGGGCGGGGTGCGCGCGACGGCAATCGCGGCGGCACCATCGGCCGCCACCGCGCGCGCGTCCGGCGAGGTCTTGACCCAGGCCGAGACCGGCCGCGCGATGCCTTCGATGTCGGAGGTCAGCGGCGCGTCGTAGCGAATATGATAGGTCGCGTGCTCGCCGACGATATTGACGATCGGCGAGGCCGCCTTGCGCGCGTTGTGCAGATTGGCGAGGCCGTTGCCGAGACCTGGACCGAGATGCAACAGCGTCGAGGCCGGCCGGTCGGCCATGCGGCCGTAGCCGTCGGCCGCGCCGGTCACCACGCCCTCGAACAGGCCGAGCACGCACCGCATGCGGGCCACGCGGTCGAGCGCCGCGACGAAATGCATTTCCGAGGTTCCGGGATTGGTGAAACAAACATCGACCCCGCCCGCGACCAGGGTCTGCACCAGACTTTCCGCACCGTTCATGATCAGCGCTCTCCCCGAGCAAGATGTTGGTCGCGCCGGACGGACAACGAAGTCCCCGACGTTTCCGCGTTATATGGCCGCCGTCAGGCGGCGCGTTTCTCGAGATTGCCGACCGCGATGCAGCCGCCGACCGCATAGGCCGGAATCGGCAGGTAGATGAGCTTCTCGCTGGTCCGGCCCTCCATGGCGCCGGCCACCGCGATCCAGGTGCGGATCTCCTGCCCGCCGGGACCGCCCGCCGCATCGATTTCGTCGTCGCGATAGGCGACAAGCCGCTCGCGGTCGTTCTTCAGGAAGGCATCGAGAAATTCCTCGTCCCAGGCGGCATTGACGCGGCCCGACGCCGGCACCGCCGGCCAATGCGAGAGTCCGCCGCTGCCGAGCACCCCGATCCGCTCCGGCAGGCCCGCGGTCGCGCGGCGAAGCGCCCGCCCGAGCTCGTAGCAGCGCGCCGCCGGCGCGCGCGGCCCGGTCAGGCAATTGATGAAGATCGGCACCACCGGCAAGATCATGTCGGGCGTCAGCAGATGCAGCGGCACCATGACCCCATGATCGAAGACCAGTTCCTCGGAATAGGAGAGATCGACCTCTTGCATCATCCCGGCCGCGATGGCGCGCGCGAGGCGCTGATCGCCCGGCACCTCGGTCGGCTCGATCTTGAGCAGCGAGCTGCTCTCTACCGGCCCTCTATAGCGATCCGCGAGACCGATGCAGAAGGCCGGCATGTTGTTCATGAAGAAATTGGTGAAATGATCGGCGGCGATGACGACGAGCGCGTCGAGGCGGGCCGCGTCCAGCTTGCGCTTCAATTCGGCATAGGCGGCGAAAAAGGGCTCGCGTTCCGCCTCGGGCGCGCGGTAGCGCCGGCCGGTGATGCCGGGCGCGTGATTGGCAGCGGCAGCGAAAACCAGCGGCATGTCAAACCTCCCGACCGGCCGCTTCGTCGGCGCGCTGCAAGGCGGCGATGTAGTCCGGCCAATGAATTTTGCCTTTCACGGCGAGCGACAGCAAAAGATGAGGATGCACGCCCATGAGATAAAGCGTTCCGATATCGAGGTGGGCGAGCGCCGTCTTTTCCCTGGCGGTGAGAGCGTAGCCGGTAAGAAAACTCTCCGGATCGCGGTCGAAGAGATCGCCGAGCCGCCGATCGCCGGTCGCCTCGAAAATGAATTTCTGCACTTGGTAGAGGCTCATCGATGGTCCTTCGCCACGTCACGCGCGGCTTTCAGCGCCCCGAAACACAATTTTCGTCGCAACGCTCGCGCGGCCCCGGCGCCTTTTGCTATGTTCTCGAAAGATCAGCGCTTCTGTCAACACGGGACGAAGCGGACCCGAAGGCCCGCAACGCCCGCGGCGATGCAGGCTAGACCAGAAAAAGCGGCCGCGCGGCCCCAAAAAACCAGATCGAGAGGAAACCATGGAATATCGCAAACTCGGGCGCAGCGGCCTCAAAGTGTCGAAAATCTGCCTCGGCACCATGACCTTCGGCGGCACCACCGACGAAGCCGGCTCGCGCCGCATCCTCGCCAGGGCGCGCGATGCCGGGGTCAATTTCCTCGATACCGCCGACGCCTATAATCGCGGCCAGTCGGAGGAAGTGGTGGGCCGCGTGATCGCGGCCGAGCGCGATCGCTGGATCGTCGCGACCAAGGTGTGCAACGCCATGGGCGAGGGGCCGAACGATCGCGGCTTGTCCCGGAGCTGGCTGATGCGCGCCGCCGACGCCAGCCTGAGGCGACTCGGCACCGGCCACATCGACATCTATTACCTGCACAAGGAAGACCTCTCGACGCCGCTCGACGAGACCGTGCGGGCGCTCGGCGATCTCCAGCGCCAGGGCAAAATCCGCTATTTCGGCCTGTCGAACTTCCGCAGCTGGCGCGTCGCCGAGATCTGCAATCTCTGCGATCGGCTTGGCATCGACCGGCCCGTGGTGAGCCAGCCCTATTACAACGCCATGAACCGCATGCCCGAGGTGGAGCAGCTCCCGGCCTGCCAGTTCTACGGCCTCGGCATCGTGCCCTACAGCCCGCTCGCGCGCGGCATCCTCACCGCCAAATACGCGCCGGGCGCGCCGCCACCGCCTGACACCCGCGTCGGGCGCCAGGACACCCGCATGATGCAGACCGAATGGCGGCCGGAATCTCTGGCGCTGGCGCAGAAGATCAAGGCGCACGCGGAAGCCCGCGGCATCACCCCCGGCCAGTTCGCCGTCAACTGGGTGCTGAACAACCGGCTGGTCACCGCGGTGATCGCGGGACCGCGCACGGAAGCCCATTGGGACGATTACATCGGCAGCCTCAGCTATCGCTTCACGGCCGAGGACGAAGCCCTGGTCGACAGCCTGGTGGCACCCGGCCACCCCTCGACGCCCGGCTATAACGATCCCGCCTATCCGATTGAGGGCCGGCCGGTGCATGTCGCACCGGCGGCCGCGTGAGCAAGAGGGGGAACCTGAGATGACGGCAACAAAAGCAACCTTCGACTTCGCCGGCGCGCGGGTCGCGGTGGCCGGCGGCAGCCGCGGCATCGGGCGCGCCATCGCGCTCGGCTTCGCCGCGGCCGGGGCCGACGTTTCGATCTGCGCCCGCGACCCCAAGGTCCTGGCGGCGGCGGCGGCCGAGATCGCCCGCTTCGGCCACAAGAGCCATACGCAATCCTGCGATCTCGCCGAGGCGGCGGCGGTGACCGGCTATGTCGAGGCGGCGGCGCAAAGCCTGGGCGGGCTCGACGTCCTGATCAACAACGCCTCGGGGTTCGGCAGCAGCGACGACGAGGCGGGCTGGGGCACCAGCGTCGCCGTCGATCTGATGGCGACGGTACGCGCGACCCAGGCGGCGCGGCGCTTTCTCGAAGCGGCCGGCGGCGGCGCGATCATCAACATCTCCTCGATCGCCGGGCTCCGCCCCTCCCTGCGCCAGCCGCCCTATGGCGCCATCAAGGCGGCCCTGGTCCACTACACGGCGACGGAAGCCGGCGTGCTCGCGCGCAAGAACATCAGGGTCAATTGCATCGCGCCCGGCTCGATCGAGTTTCCCGGCGGGGTCTGGGACCGGCGCAAGACCGACAATCCGAAGCTCTACAACGGCACGCTCGGCACCATCCCCTTCGGCCGCATGGGCCGGCCCGAGGAGGTGGCGAGCGTGGCACTGTTCCTTGCCTCGCCGCTCGCCGCCTGGGTCACCGGCCAGACCGTCGTGGTGGACGGCGGGCAGATG
>JAJYTL010000061.1 GCA_021793055.1 Pseudomonadota bacterium | reverse complement strand
TCATCAAGACACTGGATGGTGGAGTCATGGACATGGCGCTGCAGATGCAACCGAACGGCATGACGGAGAAAAATGATCTGATCTCCGAGATGGGCGGACGGATCGGCAATTTGGGTGTCGAACTCGCCGACGTGTCCGGACGTCTCGACGAGGTCACGACAAGGGTTGCCCGCGAGGCCGACCAGTTCGCGGTATTGCAAGGGCTGGCCGAGCGGATGGTGTCCGGCAATCGCTCGATCAACGAGGCGGTCGCGGTGACGCAGCAGGTCGCCTCGGTCGCCGGCGCGCAGATTTCGAGTCACGGACATCCGCGGCCGCCGCGCTCGGGACGGTCAGCGACCTGGTTGGCGCCGTCGGACGCATCGAGGGCCGGCTGGGTTCGTTCAGCGGCGTTCTCGATCAGGTATCCAAGGTCTCGGCGGCGATCGAGACCGTCGCCAAGCATACCCATTTGCTGGCGCTCAACGCGACGATCGAAGCGGCGCGGGCCAGCGCGGCCGGCCGCGGCTTCGCCGTCGTCGCCGGAGAGGTGAAGAGCCTATCGGAGGAGACCAGGAAGGCAACCGGGCAAATTCGCGAGATTATCGAGAGTCTGGGCAGCCAGATTTCGCACCTGATCGGCGAGACCGGCGATGCCGCCGCGCGGGCGAAGGGGGTGGGCGACGGGGCGAGCAAGATGCAGGATGTGCTGGTGACCGTCGAAGATGGCTTCGGCGCGGTCGGCAAGCAGATTGATGCCATTGCCGGCTCGGCAGGCGAGAACCTGTCCCATTGCGAGGTACTGCGTCAGCAGGTGAAGCCCTTGGGCATGCTCCGACCCCGCTAGAACACTTTGTTAATGAGACATCAAAATGGGGATTGGCGTCTTTTCCAAAAGGGTCTGCGTCGTGCCGCCAAGCATGAACTCCAAGAAGCGCGGATGCCCGTATGCACCCATCACCAGCAAATCAGCTCCAATGGCTGTCGCCTGTGCTAGAAGCACCTCTGTGGTACCGGCACCTCCTGAAGCAGCCTCCGCATGTTCGGTAGACACACCATGTAGGGCAAGGTGCCCCTGCAAGGAAGCAATATTCGCGGGCAGATGGAGGTGTCCTTGGTTGTCGGGGTCGATGGAAAGGAGTGAGACATGCTCTGACGCCTGCAGGAGCGGCATCGCATCACGAACGGCTCGAGCGGCCTCCCGGCTGCCGTCCCAAGTGATAAGAATATGCCGGCCGACCTCATCGTGAGCGCCTCGCGTGGGGACGACAAGAATCGGTGTCCCCGCGTCGATAACTACCTTTTCAGGAAGGGAGAAGGCGGAGATCGTTGGTGGATTCTCGCTGTCAAATTGGCCAACCAAAAGAAGATCCGAGAAGCGGGCACGTTCTGCCAGGAGCTGCGCCATATCCCCTCCGAAAGATTCCCAAGCCGTCACGACATCGAATTTCTTCGTCGCCGCGCGGAACTTGGCCTCCGCCCGCACAGCAGCTTCGTGGGCATTTTTCCGGTAGATATCGGCGATGTGTTTGACTGCGCTTGGCTTGAAATAGGGTGGCACATCGGGATCTGGTACGACGTGGACGCCGCAGATGCGTGCACCGAAGCGACGCGCCAGCGTGAGGCCGAGCCGGAGACGGACACCGGATGCGGGCGTCGAATCGAAATGAACCAGGATGTCCTTGAAGCCCATGACCGGATCCTTTGTCACCACGTCCAGAACATGATGGCGACCGCCGCCATCATGACCGCCGTGGAAAGCCACCCCATCACCCGGAGGAGCGGTGGCAGAGTGAATGCTCCCATTACCTTCGGCTGCATCGTCATAATCATCATGACTATCATCAGCGGGACGGCCACGACTCCGTTCAGAACGGCACTCCAGAACAGGGCCTTGATGGGATCGAGGTCAACGAAGTTGATGAGGATACCGATCAGCGTTGCCGCGGCGATCGTCCCGTAGAAGGCTTTCGCATCGAGCGGCTGCCGTGCCAAACCTATTGACCAGCCAAGAGCCTCGCCAAGCGCGTAGGCGGCCGATCCCGCCAGCACGGGGACGGCGAGCATGCCGGTTCCGATGATACCCGCAGCAAACGCTGCGAACGTGAACACTCCGGCTATCGGTCGCAGAGCCTCAGCCGCCTGGGAAGACGTCTGGATATTGGTGACGCCATGGGCGTTCAGTGTAGCGGCCGTGGTAATGATGATGAATAGGCTGATCAGGTTCGAGAATCCCATCCCCACGTAGGTATCGAGCCTGATACGGTGTATCTCCGTCCGTGCCTGCTCCGGTGCCAGGGTAAGCGGCCGGGCGCCCATTCTCTCGTGCTCATGCTCATCCTCTGCCTCTTCGGACGCCTGCCAAAAGAACAGATACGGACTGATTGTCGTTCCCAAGACGGCGACGATCGCGACGATATAGTCCCTTTCCCAGAGGAAGCTCGGCATAACGGTGTCACGGACGACTTGACCCCACGGAACCTTCACCACCACGACCGTCGCGACATACGCGAAGAGCGACAAAGTTCCCCATTTGAGGATCGAGACATATCGCTCGTAGCGAACGAAGATTTCCAGGGCAGAGCAGATGAATGCGAACACGATAACATAGACGCGCGCCGGGCCTCCGGTCATGAGGTGCAGTGCATCGCCCATAGCTCCGAGATCGGCACCCAGATTGATAATGTTGGCGACCAATAACAGGCCGACAATCGCGCGGAGGAGCCATGCAGGGTAGTGCATGCGGATATTGCTGGCGATACCATGCCCGGTAACGCGGCCAATGCGCGCGCTGATTTCCTGTGTCGCTGCCATCAGTGGGTAGCTGAACAGCATGACCCAGGCCAGACCATAGCCGAATTGGGCACCAACCTGCGAATAAGTGGCGATGCCGCTCGGATCGTCATCTGAAGCGCCGGTGATCAGACCTGGACCGAGGAAGGCGAGAAGCCCCCGACGTGGCGCATGGCTTGGCCTCCAGTGACGCGCGATCCTGATCGCAAGCGCCCTCGATGGTCCGCTCCGACGGTTGAGGAATTCACTTCTGGTCATGCAAATCTGCTCACCGTTGAAATCGCATCGTGTCAGCCGCTTCGATCCGTTCGTGTCATAAGCCGATCAGCTCTGCGTTCCAGCCCCTTTGCAGCTCGGAAAAGGCAATTCGTTGCCTGTTGGTTGATCAGTCTGTGGTTGTAGCGCCACTGCATAAAACGGATTGCCGCTACCGCGCAGCGCAATAGGACTGCTGAGGCATTGGAGAGCGGAACGGCTCGCCAAGACGCCATCAAGCTGACTCCTGCCCGGCTAGCTCGCCTTGCCCATGGCCATTGGCAGCCCCCTCCTCTCCGCGGGACGGATGGCCGGTACTTGGCCCCGCGTCCATAAGTGGCTTAGCTCAAGAGAATGTACATTGCGCTAAATCAATCATGCCGCTGCCCCCAAGGATAATTATCGATCGGGATCTCGAGCGACCAGGTGCTTCCCGCGAACATGCCGCACACCGGTCAGGCATTTCATCTTGTGGGTCGATTTTACACTGAGGAAGGGGCGAGGAGCCCTGATCGCATTCTTGCCCGTCGATAACGTGCCCAGCCTAGAATGGGTGCCCTAAGGAACCTCTGAACAAGTAGCGGCTGGGACAAGGTGTTTCATCGCAGGAGGCTCAGAAGTCAAAGGATGAAGGTGTTGGTGCGGTGCGGAGCGCCGCATCGGACGTTGATGACGCATATGTGGAACGGCCCATCGCAAGGGCTTTTTGCTGAAAGCTCCGCAGCGGACGGTGCGGTCATATGTCCCGCCTACCAACACGGTCAGATGACCGCTGGCCACGATGAATTCTGCGACACCAATCGCCGATCAGTTTTGCGCGCTCAGAGGCGCCTTGCGTCAGACGGTCTGATTGGCATCAGGATCTCGCCCGTGACCACCAGCCCGCCGCCCGCAAGCCCCGGCGTTCAGGCCGGGAATAGGGCGGCGACGCTATATCCGGGTTTTTCGGTCTCAATCCGGTGTGTGCTGCTGCTCGATGTATTGCTTGATGATGCCAAGTGGCGCGCCGCCGCAGGACGCGGCGAAGTAAGAAGGCGACCACAAGACGCCCTTCCAGTAGCGCCGAACCAAGGCCGGATGGCGCAAGCGCATGAGGCGGCTAGACACGCCCTTGAGGCTGTTCACTAGCGCCGACACGGACACCTTGGGCGGATAGTTCACCAGCAGGTGAACATGGTCATCCTCGCCGTCCATTTCCATCAACTCCGCTTCGAAGTCGGAACAGACCGATGCAAAAATTTCCCGCATGTCGTCGAGCATGGCGGCAGTGAAGACGTGGCGACGATACTTAGTCACAAAGACCAAATGAACATGCATCGCAAAAACGCAGTGCCGCCCAGGGCGATAGTCTTTGTCTGTGGCCATAGGCCAAGTTATACTCGCCTCATGATCACTCGTAAAGCCGTCCTGTTCCGTCTCTACCCAACGCCCGAGCAAGCCGCTCAGATGGCGCAGATCGCGGGAGCTTGCCGCTTCGTCTACAATCTGGCCTTGGACCAGCGGCGCGACTGGTGGCGGCAGTATCGTGCCGTTACCGGCGGTAATATCTCCTTCGCCAGTCAATGCCGCGAACTCACTGAATTGCGGGCCGAGGTTGATTGGATCAAGGCCGCGCCGGTCCATGCCCTGCAACAGGCGCTCAAGGATCTGGATCGGGCCTATCAGAACTTCTTCGCCGGTCGCGCCGCCTATCCGACGCCACGCAAGAAGAGCATCAACGACAGTTTCCGCTTCCCCGATCCGGTGTCGCTCATCGTCAAGAGGACCGGCAAATCCTCCGGCCAAATGAAGTTGCCCAAGCTGGGCTGGGTGCGCCTACGCGGCTGGCAGCCCTTGCCGGGCGATATCTGCAACATCACCGTGTCGCGGCGCGCTGGACAATGGTTTGCCGCCGTACAGTGCGAGCGCGAGGTTTCGGAGCCAACATCTTCGGCTCTGCCGGTCGTCGGAATCGACATGGGCGTAGCGGTATTCGCCGCCTTGAGCGATGGCACGACAATCCAACCGGCCAACCATGGCAAAAAGGCCCTTCGCGCTCTCCGTCGGGCGCAGCGGGCCTTGGCCCGCAAGAAGCGCGGGTCGGCCAATCGGCGCAAAGCCATTCGCCGGGTGGCGAAGATACAGCAGCGGGTGGCGAATGCCCGCAAGGATTTCCTCCATAAACGCAGCACCGAAATTGCCCAGAACCACGGCACGGTCGTTGTGGAGGCGTTGGAGGTGCGGAACATGTCCGCATCGGCCAAAGGCTCGGTGGAACAGCCGGGCCGCAGGGTCAAGCAGAAGGCGGGGCTCAACCGGGCCATCCTCGATCAAGGATGGTCAATGTTCCGTGCAATGCTGGCCTACAAACTGGCGGATCGGGGAGGGCGTCTCATCGAAGTGCCCGCCGCCTATACCAGTCAGACCTGTCCGGTCTGCGGCCATGTCAGCGCCGCCAACCGGGAGCGTCAGGCGGACTTCGTGTGTGTCGCCTGCGGCCATGCCGCCAACGCCGACACCAACGCCGCCATCAACATTCTACGGCGCGCGGACAGCGCGTTGAAGCCTGTGGAGGAACACCGCGTCAAGCGGCCCCGTGAAGCAGGAACCAGCCGGAGAAAAGCCGCATGAGTCCCATCGGTATCCCCGGAACCTTCGGCCTTCAGGCCGGAGAGGATGTCAGGCCTTGCTGCCTACTGCTCCCCAACACCGGAGAGGCAGAAAGTCGCGCAACCCAGAATCCCACACCCGCATCGACAAACTGCTGCAGCGGGCCACAACCGAGCCACGGGCCGCAGCTCAAGGTCGGCGTTACGCCTTCGGACCGCCGACAGAGGGCTCCGCGCAGGGACCACTTCAGGCCACGACCGCACCCCCGGCCCTACGCTGAGAACCGGCGGCTTTCGCCCGGGCGTCCGCGAAGCCGCCAATCCGGCGGCCGGATCAGAGCCGGCCGTGGCAGTGCTTGTATTTCT
Source organism: Pseudomonadota bacterium (assembly GCA_021793055.1). GTDB lineage: Bacteria > Pseudomonadota > Alphaproteobacteria > Ferrovibrionales > Ferrovibrionaceae > JAJYTL01. The sequence goes on along the minus strand of JAJYTL010000061.1, from coordinate 6,982 downwards.
TGCCCGAGCCGCAGGGGCACGGCGCGTTCCGCGGCGTGCGCCGCCAGGTCGCGGGATCGTTCTGGTTGAAGGCGAGGTTGCGCGCGGTCGGCGGCGCCGTCATCACTTCAAGCTCGTTCTCGCCGGTCAGCGGGTCGGCGTGGATCGCCTGCATGCGCTGCGGCTTGGGCTGGAGCACCGGCGGCGGTGCCTCGGGCTCGTCGAAGCGAAGCTCGATGTGGGCCAGCGTCGAGGTCACCGATTCGCGCAGGTTGCCGAGCATGGTCTCGAACAGCGCGAAGGCCTCGCGCTTGTACTCATTCAGTGGATCGAGCTGGCCGTACGCGCGAAGCCCGATGCCCTGGCGGAGATGATCGAGGAGCAGAAGATGCTCCTTCCAGATCTGGTCGAGGATCTGGAGAAGCAGGCTCTTCTCCACCATGCGCATGACGTCGGGGCCGAAGTTCGCCGCCTTTTCCGCCATCTTGCGGTTGACCGCGTCAAGCAGCCGGGTCTCGATCTCGTCCTCGGCGATGCCCTCTTCCTTGGCCCAGGCGACGATCGGCAGATCGAGCCCGAAGATGCGCGTGACGTCGGCGGCCAGTCCCTCGGCGTTCCATTGCTCGGAATAGCTGTTGTCCGGGATCGCGCGGCGGACCAGGCCCCGCGCCACCTCGGTCCGCATGTCGGCCACGGTCTCGGCGACGTTCTCGGTGCGCATCAGCTCGATGCGCTGCTCGTAGACAACCTTGCGCTGGTCGTTCATCACGTCGTCGTATTTCAGCAGGTTCTTGCGGATGTCGTAGTTGCGCGCCTCAACCTTTTCCTGCGCCTTCTCCAGCGCCTTGTTGATCCAGGGATGGGTGATCGCCTCGCCTTCCTGCAGGCCGAAGCGCTGCAGCATGCTGTCCATGCGCTCGGAGCCGAAGATGCGCATGAGGTCGTCTTCCAGGCTGAGGAAGAACTTGGAGGCGCCGGGATCGCCCTGGCGGCCGGAGCGGCCGCGCAACTGGTTGTCGATGCGCCGGCTCTCGTGGCGCTCGGTGCCGACGATGAACAGACCGCCGGCGGCGAGAACCTTGGCCTTCTCGGCCGCGACCTCGGCCTTGATCGCGGCCGCCCGCCGCTCGCGCGGCTCGCCTTCCGGAATCTCCGCGGCCTCGGTCTTCACCCGCATGTCGAAATTGCCGCCGAGCTGGATGTCGGTGCCGCGGCCGGCCATGTTGGTGGCGATGGTGACGGCGCCGTAGCGCCCGGCCTGGGCGACGATGGTCGCTTCCTGCTCGTGGTAGCGGGCGTTCAGCACGTTGTGCGGAATCTTGCGCTTCTTGAGCAGATCCGAGAGCGCTTCCGACTTCTCGATCGAGACCGTGCCGACCAAGACCGGCTGGCCGCGCTCACGGCATTCGCCGATCAGCTTGACGATGGCATCGAACTTCTCGCGCGCCGAGCGATAAACCTCGTCATCGAAATCGCGCCGCGCCACCGGCACGTTGGTCGGCACCTCGACGACGTCGAGGCCGTAGATGTCGCCGAACTCGGTCGCCTCGGTCGCCGCCGTGCCGGTCATGCCGGCGAGCTTCGGATAGAGGCGGAAATAGTTCTGGAAGGTGATCGAGGCCAGCGTCTGGTTCTCGGGCTGGACGTCGACCTTCTCCTTGGCCTCGATCGCCTGGTGCAGGCCCTCGGAATAGCGCCGCCCTTCCATCATGCGGCCGGTGAACTCGTCGATGATGACGACCTCGCCGTTCTTCACGATGTAGTCGGTGTCGCGGCGGAACAGCTTGTGCGCCTTCAAGGCGGAATTCAGGTGATGCACGAGCGAGATGTTCTCGAAATCGTACAGGCCCTCGCCCTTGAGCAGCCCGGCCTCGCGCGCCACACGCTCGATCTTCTCCTGGCCGCTCTCAGTGAAATGCACCGTCTTCTGTTTCTCGTCGACCTCGAAATCGTCGTCGTCGAGGGCCGGGATCAGGCGGTCGGCGCCGAAATAGAGCTCGGAGGTGTCTTCCGTCGGGCCGCTGATGATCAAGGGCGTGCGCGCCTCGTCGATCAGGATCGAATCGACCTCGTCGACGATGGCGTAGTGGAATTTCCGCTGCACCATCGAATCGAGATCGAACTTCATGTTGTCGCGCAGATAATCGAAGCCAAACTCGTTGTTGGTGCCGTAGGTGACATCGGCGGCATAGGCCTGGTGCCGCTCGTCGTCGTCGAGATCGTGCAGGATGCAGCCGACGGTAAGGCCGAGGAAGCGGTAGATCTGGCCCATCCATTCGGCGTCACGCCGGGCCAAGTAGTCGTTCACCGTGACCACGTGGACGCCGTTGCCGGGCAGGGCGTTGAGATAGACCGGGAGCGTCGCGACCAGGGTCTTGCCCTCGCCGGTCTTCATCTCGGCGATCTTGCCCTCGTGCAGCACCATGCCGCCGATCAGCTGCACGTCGAAGGCGCGCTGGCCGAGCGTGCGCTTGCCCGCCTCGCGCACTACCGCGAAGGCCTCGGGCAACAGCGCGTCGAGGTCGGCGCCCTCGGCCAGCCGGTGGCGGAATTCCGCGGTCTGGCCGCGCAGCTCGTCATCCGACATCGCCGCCATCCGCGCTTCCAGCGCGTTGATCGCGGTCACCCGTTTGGCGTAGGCCTTGACCTGCCGGTCGTTGGACGAGCCGAAAATCTTCCTGGCGATTCCGCCGAGCATTCAGAACTCCTGAGGAGAAGGACCGTCCGGCCGGACCGGGTCCACGTGACACATAAGAGGCGAAGCGGCTCCTGTCAACGCGGCTCGGGCCAGAAACGCCTTTGCCGGCCGCCCGGAAAGCCTTATGCTGCCGCCCGATCGTCGCTGCCGCCGGTGCGGCAGGGCGTTGACTTGTCCGCCGGGCACCCCGGCCAAAGGAGCTCCTTCGTCATGTTTGCACGCCTGTTCAGCGCGCTTGCGCTGTCGTCGCTTTTGATCGCCCCGGCCTTCGCCGCACCCAAGGCGCCGGCCAAGGACCCGATCGTGGCGCGGGTAAACGGCGCCGTCATCCACCGTTCGGACCTGATGCTGGCGATGGAGAGCCTGCCGCAGCAGTACCGCGCCCTGCCGCTCAAGGTGCTCTACAAGCCGCTCCTGAACCAGATCGTCGACCGCGAGCTGATCGCCCAGGCGGCCGAAAAGGAAAAGCTTCCGCAAGACCCCGAGGTCAAGCAGCGCCTCGCCGCGGCCCGCCAGCAGGCGCTGGAAAGCGCCTATATCGAGCGGCAGCTGAAGGGTAAGGTCACCGAGGCCAAGCTCCATGCGCTCTACGAGGCCAAGGTCAAGACCATGAAGCCGGTCGAGGAGGTGCGCGCGCGCCATATCCTGGTCAAGACCAAGGCGGAAGCGGAGGCGATCATCGCCGATCTCAAGAAGGGCGCCAATTTCGCCAAGCTCGCCAAGGAGAAGTCGATCGACCCCTCGGCCAGCAACGGCGGCGAGCTCGGCTTCTTCACCGAGGACCAGATGGTGCCGAGCTTCGCCAAGGCTGCGTTCGCCTTGAAGCCCGGCCAGTTTAGCCAGACCCCGGTGCATACGCCCTTCGGCTGGCACGTGATCGAGGTCGAGGCGCGGCGCACCAAGCCGGTGCCGACCTTCAAGGAGATGGCGCCGCAGCTCCGCCAGGAAGCGATCCAGAACGTCATCGCCCAGGTGGTCGAGAAGCTGCGCGGCACGGCCAAGGTCCAGCTTTACAACGAGGACGGCTCGCCGATGTCGGCGGCGCCGGAAAAGGCCACGCCGAAGAAATAGGCGGATCGCGGCGGATTTTCGGAAGCGCCGCGCGGTCCGGGTCGCGTTCCCCCGAGGACTACGACGGCAAGGTTTTCACGGCCCGGGCTTTCACAGCCCGGGCTTTCGTGCCTAAGCTCCTCGTCGACAGCCGTTTTCCCGAGAGATTGTCCCCGAGAGATAGTCGATGTCGAAAGCGCTTCCCGTTTCGCCGCTCGCCCCAAAGGTGATCCCCGACCTGCCGCCGATCGCCGGCGTCAGGCTTGCCAGCTTCGAAAGCGCGGTGCGCTATCGCGGCCGGCCCGACCTTGTGGTGATGGAATTCGCCCGCGGCACCAAGGCCGCTGGGCTGCTCACGCAATCGCGCATGCCGGGTGCGCCGGTCGAGTGGTGCCGCAAGCTGTTGCCGCGCGGCGGCGCCCGCGCCCTGGTGGTCAACGCGGGCAACGCCAACGTCTTCACCGGCAAGGCCGGCCAGGTCGCCTGCCAGGCGATCGCCGCCGCCGCCGCCAAGGCCGTAGGCTGCCGGCCGAACGAGGTGCTTCTCGCCTCTACCGGGGTCATCGGCCAGCTTCTGCCCTATGAAAAGATCGTGGCGAAGGTCGATCGCGCCGGGCGCGACCTCGCGGCGGCGGGGTGGAACGCCGCCTCGGCCGCGATCCTCACCACCGACACCTTCGCCAAGCGGGCCAGCGTCGAAACCGAGATCGGCGGCGCCAAGGTGGTCATCAACGGCATCGCCAAGGGCTCCGGCATGATCGCGCCCGACATGGCGACACTCCTTGCCTTCGTCGCCACCGACGCGGCGCTGCCGGCGGCGGTGCTCGACCGGCTGTTGCGCGCCGCCAACGAGACCTCGTTCAACTGCCTGACGGTCGACGGCGACACCTCGACCAGCGACACGCTGCTGCTCTTCGCCACCGGCCAAGCCAAGCACGCCGCGATCCGCGACGCCGGCGATCCCAAGCTCAGGGCCTTCCGCAAGGCGCTGGCCAAGCTTCTCGCCGATCTCGCCGAGCAGGTGGCGCGCGACGGCGAAGGCGCCGAGAAACTGGTTACCATCGAGGTCGGCGGCGCCGCCAGCCGGCGCGCGGCGCGGCGGATCGCGCTCGCCATCGCCAATTCGCCCCTGGTCAAGACGGCGATCGCCGGCTCCGACGCCAATTGGGGGCGCATCGCCATGGCGGTCGGCAAGGCCGGCGAGCAGGCCGACCGCGACCGGCTCGAAATCCGCATCGGCGGCGAGCTGGTGACCGCCAAAGGCGGCATCCATCCCGGCTACGACGAAGCCAAGGCGACGGCCCATCTCAAGGGCCGCGAGATCGCGATCGCGGTCGATGTCGGCATCGGCCGCGGCAAGGCCCGGGTATGGACCTGCGACCTGACCCACGGCTACATCAACATCAACGCCGATTACCGCTCGTGACCAAGCCGCTTGTCCTGGTCGCCGCGGTGGCCCTGATCGACCCCGACGGGCGCGTTCTGGTGGCCCAGCGCCCGGCCGGCAAGGCGATGGCCGGCCTTTGGGAATTTCCCGGCGGCAAGATCGAGCCCGGCGAGACGCCGGAAGACGCGCTGATCCGCGAGCTGCGCGAGGAGCTTTCGATCAACGTCACCGAAAGCTGCCTTGCGCCCTTCACCTTCGCCTCGCATGCCTATGACGACTTCCACCTGATGATGCCGCTCTACCTCTGCCGCCGCTGGCAGGGCATCGTCCAGGGCCAGGAAGGCCAGGTGCTGAAATGGGTGCGGGCCGAGAAGCTGATGGATCTCGAAATGCCGCCGGCGGACAAGCCCCTGGTCGCCATGCTGCGGGATTTTCTATAGAATACAATAGCTTGGCGCAGGTGACGGCGCTATTTGCCGTCCGAAAAGCGAAACACGGCGCCATTTTCGACGTCGCCGGGTAACCCCATTTCTCGTCGCAAATCCTTACGCAAGACCCGCAGAACGTCATCGATCCGAGCTCGATCCCTGGCGGCGTGTTGATTGAGGTATTTAATAGTCACCTGCGCCTGTTCCTGGTTTCCAAGTAGTTGGATGTCTGCGCCGGCGTCTTCAAACGCACGGCGCAATTCGGGCGCCATGTTCGGCCGGTTTGCCGCCGATTCCCAACGCCGATACGCTTCCAGCAGATATGCGATCCGCAGCTAACGGCGTTCATTTGTTAGGTCGCGTCGGGCGGTCAGATAGAGAGCTACCCACCATTCAAGGGCGGCGACCACAAATGTCACCAGCAGTTGGGTAAACAGCCTCCAATCCATTCTCTTCCCCGGGGCGTTGTTCCAATAACTGCGGGCATGGTTCCAATAGAGTAGACCCGCTTTTAAAGTGGCGCCGCTTTTCCGATTGATGCTTTAGGGATCGGCCTTATCTCCAGCGGGGTGCTCGGCGACGCCGAGCGCATCAGCCAGCCGGGTCTCCGCCGATCCCGGGCGGAGCGGCTGCTGCTGCTCTGGATGGGGCCGCCAGCCGGTCAAGGTCACGATCTCGAAGCGCACCGTGAGGCGGCCATCGTCGCCGCGCGAGAGTTGGGCGAAACGTTCCAGCATGCGCGCGAAGGTGGCGCGCCGGGCGAACCCCTTGCGCCGCCCGATCAGCGCGTTGCTCTCGCCCATGCCGCGCAGATCGCGCATCAGCTTCAGCGCCTCGCCGTAGGACACCTCGATCCAATCGCGATCGACTACGGGCAGCGCGAATCCCGCCCGCTGCATCAGCCGCCCGGCGTCCGCGACGGTGATGAAGGGCGAGACATGCGGACTCGCGCCACCCTCGCATTCGGCCTCGGCCTCAAGCCAGGCGCGGCGGAGACCGGCCAGCGTGTCCAGCCCGAACAGGCTGGCGAGGAAGAGCCCGTCCGGCTTCAAGGCGCGCTGAATTTGCAACAGCGCGCCGGGCAGATCGTTGACCCAGTGCAGGCTGAGGACGCTCGCGACGAGATCGAGGCTTTCGGGCGCGAACGGCAGGAATTCCGCGTCCGCCACTACGCGAAAGCCGCTCGCCCGGCGCGCCAGGCCGAGCGCGAGATCGGCGGAAATCCAGTTCCCGATGCCACCCCGGCCCGCCAGCACGCGCGCCAGCAGCCCGTCGTGGCAACCGAGATCGAGGGCCAGCGGAAAACTTCGCCGGACGTCACTCAGGCGGTCGCCAAGCCGTTCCGCCGCCTCGCGAAACAGGAAATCGTGGGTGGCGAAATCCGCCGCCGCGCGCTGCCGGTGGCGGCGCACCACGCGCCGGTCGAAAACCTCGATTTCG
>JAJYTL010000060.1 GCA_021793055.1 Pseudomonadota bacterium | reverse complement strand
GCGATACGCCCGACATGGGCGGATTCGCGGTCGTCGCTGTCCACGTCCCAGCCGACGTCGAGCCAGCGCTCGGGCTGATCGCCGAGCTGCTCCAGGGTGTCGCAGTCGATGGTATGGATGGTGACGCCCTTGCCGGTGGTGATGATGCCGACGATGCGATCACCCGGCAGCGGATGGCAGCAGCCCGCCATGTGAACCGCCATGCCGGGAATAAGGCCGCGGATCGGCACCGCGCCGCCCTTGCCCGCGCGGGCACGGGCGCGGGCGCGGGCGAGCGGCACCACCTTGTCGCTCTCGACCCGAACCTTCTCGCCGGGAAAGATCGCCTCGATCACTGCCCGCCCGGTCAGGGTGCCATCGCCGACGGCGGCGAAAAGATCGTCGGCGTTCTTCGTCTTCAGCACCTTGAAGGCGGCGTCGAGCGCCTTGTCGGAGAAGGTATGGCCGGTCTCGCGAAAGGCCTTGTGCACGATCTCGCGGCCGAGATGGATGTATTGGGCGCGCTGCTGATTGCGGATGAAGCGGCGAATGCGCGAGCGCGCGCGGCCGGTGACGGCGAAGTTTTCCCAGGTCGGCGACGGCGTCTGGGTGCGCGAGCGGAGAATTTCCACCTGGTCGCCGTTGTTCAGCTCGGTGCGAAGCGGCATCAGGCGGCCGTTGATCTTGGCGCCGACGCAGGTATCGCCGACGTCGGAATGGACCGCGTAGGCGAAGTCGACCGGGGTCGCCTTGCGCGGCAGCGGGATCACGTCGCCCTTCGGCGTGAAGCAGAAGACCTGGTCCTCGAACATCGTGAGCTTGGTGTGTTCGAGGAATTCCTCGGCGCTCGACGCGTGCTCCAGGATTTCCAGAAGCTCCCGCAGCCAGCGATAGCGGCCGCCTTCGGTTTCCGGCACCTGCTGCTTGTACTGCCAGTGCGCGGCGACGCCGAGCTCGGCCACTTCCTGCATCTCCTGGCTGCGAATCTGCACCTCGATGCGCTGGCGCTCGGGTCCGATCACGGTGGTGTGCAGCGAGCGGTAGCCGTTCGGCTTGGGCGTCGAAATATAGTCCTTGAAGCGGCCCGGAATCATCGGATAGCTCGAGTGCACCACGCCGAGCGCGTGATAGCAGGCGGAAATGTCCGCGACGACGACGCGGAACGCCATGATGTCCGAGAGTTGCTCGAAGGAAATATTCTTCCGCTCCATCTTGCGCCAGATGGAATAAGGCAGTTTCTGCCGGCCAGTGACGGCGCAGGTCACGCCTTGCTCGGTCAGCGCGCGCTGGACCTCGGCGGCAATGCGCTCGACCAGATTGCCGTCCTGGCTGTTCAGGAACTCGAGCCGGGCGAGCACCGAATTGCGCGCTTCCGGGTTGATCTCGGCGAAGGCGAGATCGTCGAGCTCGTCCTTCATCGCCTGCATGCCGATGCGCTCGGCTAGCGGCGCGAAGATCTCCATGGTCTCGGCGGCGATGCGCCGCCGCCGCTCCGGCTCCAGGTAATGCAGCGTCCGCATGTTGTGCAGACGATCGGCGAGCTTGACCAGAAGCACGCGGATATCGTGCGACATGGCAAGCAGGAGCTTGCGGAAATTCTCCGCCTGGCGGGTTCGGTCGGATGGGAGTTCGAGGCGCGAAAGCTTGGTCACGCCGTCCACCAGGGTCGCGACCTCGGGCCCGAAGAGCTCCTCAAGCTCGCTATAGGTGGCGAGCGTGTCCTCGAGCGTATCGTGAAGAAGCGCGGTGACGATCGTCGCCGTGTCGAGCTTCATGCCGGCGAGAATGCCGGCGACTTCCAAGGGGTGGGAGAAATAGGGATCGCCGGACGCGCGCTTCTGGCTGCCGTGCGCCTGCATCGAGAAGACATAGGCGCGGTTAAGCAGATTCTCGTCCGCTTCCGGATCGTAGGCGAGGACCGTCTCGACGAGTTCAACTTGCCGGATCATGTTTCGCTCTCATGTCCCGCCGCTCCGTCAACCGGCCCGCTCGGAGCGTTACTCGCTGGCGTCGTCGCTCCCCGCCTCATCCAGGTCGCCTTCGGCTTCGACGGCTTCGACGGCTTCGACGTCCTCGGTGCCCTCGGCCTCGTCCGCGGCAGCGGCGGTTGCCGGCTGCGCTTCGGCCCACTGGCCACCTGCCATCAGGCTGGCCATGTCGTCCTCGACCGGCTGGTCGACCTCGACCCGCTTCTGCAGCCCGCCGATCAGCGCCTGGCGCATGTCGTCGGCGATGGTCTCGACCTCGGCGATCTCGCGCAGTGCCACCACCGGATTCTTGTCGTTGTCGCGATCGACGTTAAGCGGCACGCCGGCCGAAATCGCCCGCGCCCGCTGCGCCGCCAGCATGACGAGCTCGAAGCGGTTGGGAACCTTAAGGATGCAATCCTCGACCGTTACACGGGCCATGGTGCCGTCGTCTCCAAAATTCTAGGCAGATTGTGGGATAAATAGACCGTCGATGGGTCAATTACAACTGTTCTCTTGTCGCCGATTTCCCTTGCCTTCTAACCGCTTCCGCCGCCGGCCTCAAAGGGCACAGGCTCCACGGCCTGCCCCGGCCCGAGCGCGGCCAGGAGCTCGGCAAGCGCGCGGCCCGATACCGGATGCCGCCAGCCGGGCGCGATCTCGGCGAGCGGCACCAGCACGAAGCGGCGCTCGTGCAAGCGCGGATGGGGCAGAATCAGCTCGGCGCTGGCGATGACTGCCTCGCCGCAGGCGAGAAGATCGAGATCGAGGACGCGCGGCCCGTTCACTTCGCCGCGCTCGCGGCCGAATTCGGCCTCGACCTTGAGCAGAAGCGCCAGCAGGGCCTCGGGCGTGAGATCACTCTCGATCTCAGCGACGCCGTTGACGAACCAGGGCTGGTCGGAGGCCGGGAACGGCTGGCTGAGATACCACATTGAGCGCGCCACCAGCCGCGGGCCGAGGGTTTCGAGCCGCGCGAGCGCCGCGGCCAAGGTCCGCGCCGGCGGCCCATAGACCGGCGAGGGCAGATTGGCGCCAAGAGCGATATATGCCATTTATAATCAGTCTGAATTTGAGTTCGCGCCGGCTCGGTGTTCATTTATAATACACGAAGGAAGAGGCAACCGCTTCCGCGACCGCGCGAGCGCTCCTTTGTCCCGCCGGCCATCCTGCCGCCGCGGCCCGGCCCCGATCGATGCCGATCTCTGGACGCGTCGCGAAAAAATCCACACGACCGCGACCGCGGGCTAAGGCCGCCATGTCATCCCGAAACGACAACCAAGGTCAGCCTAAAAGAACCTACGACCCGGCGCAAAAATAACAAATCGAATCAAATCGGCAGATTCCGTTATATCTAAAAGGATTAGCCAATGCTTAATATTTATCCTCAAGAGCGAATAGCTTTGTTCATCGACGGAGCAAATCTTTATTCTGCGGCCAGATCACTTGGGTTTGACATAGACTATAAACGTCTGCTCGACGAATTTTCGACCAAGGGTCGGCTGGTCCGCGCTTTCTACTACACGGCCCTGATGGACGATCAGGAATACTCGCCGATCCGGCCGCTGATCGACTGGCTCGACTATAACGGCTATACCATGGTGACTAAGCCGACCAAGGAATTCACCGACGCGCTCGGCCGGCGCAAGATCAAGGGCAACATGGATATCGAGTTGGCGATCGACGTGATGGAAATGGCGCCGCACCTCGACCACGTCGTGCTGTTTTCCGGCGACGGCGATTTCCGCCGCCTGGTCGAGGCGGTGCAGCGCAAGGGGTTGCGGGTCACCGTGGTATCGACGGTGCGTTCGCAGCCGCCCATGGTGGCGGACGAGCTGCGCCGCCAGGCCGACAGTTTCATCGAGCTGCAAGAGCTGGCGCCGCGCATCGCCCGCGATCCTGCCGCCCGCGAGGCGAACCACCACCGTTCCCTTTCGGGCCAGTCCGATCCGGCCGACGGCGAGATCGACAAGCCCGGCCCCCACATGCAGCGGTCCGCGTGAAGCTGTTCGGCGCGAGGGCCGGCCGCCCGGGCATCGCCGCCAGCGCCCACGAGGCGCCGGAACCGGCTCCGGATTGCGCCCTTTGTCCGCGCCTCGCCGCGTTCCGCCGCGCCAACCGCAGCGCCTATCCGGCGTTCCACAACGCGCCGGTGCCGTCCTTCGGACCGCTTGCGGCGCGCTTCCTCGTGGTCGGCCTCGCGCCAGGCCTTAAGGGCGCGAACCGGACCGGACGCCCGTTCACCGGCGATTACGCCGGGACCCTCCTCTATGGCAGCTTGATCCGCCACGGCTTCGCCCACGGCGCCTATGGCGCGGCGATCGACGACGGACTCGCGCTCGTCGATTGCCGGATCACCAACGCGGTGCGCTGCGTGCCGCCCGAGAACAAGCCGGTGCCGGCCGAAATCGCCGCCTGCAACCCGTTCCTCGGCGCCGAGATCGCGGCCATGGGCGGGCTTCGCGCGATCCTCGCGCTTGGCGCCATCGCCCATGACGCGGTGCTCACGGCGCTGGAGGTCAAGCGGTCGCGGCACCGCTTCGCCCATGGCGCCGAGCATCCGCTTGCCGACGGCCTGGCGCTGTTCGACAGCTACCATTGCTCTCGCCTCAACACCAATACCGGCCGCCTGACCGAGGCCATGTTCGATCAGGTTATGGCCGGCATTCGGCGCCAGATTGACGGCAGCGATTAGGCGTCGTCGCCTCAGCTGTAACGCTCTTCCTTCCAGGGATCGCCGGTATTGTGGTAGCCGCGCTCTTCCCAGAAGCCGGGCCGGTCCGCGGCGAGGAACCTGATGCGCCGCACCCATTTCGCCGATTTCCAGAAGTAGTACCGCGGCATGATGACGCGCACCGGGCCGCCGTGCTCGCGGCTCAGCGGCTCGCCCTCCCAGGCCTGGGCCAGGAGTACGTCCGGATCCGAGAATATCTCCCGCGTCACGTTGGTGGTATAGCCGTCGTGGCTGGTAAAGACGAGGAAGCCGGCCTCGGGTTTCGGCCGCGCCCGCTTCAGGATCTCGGCGCTGCGAACGCCCGTCCAGCGGTTGTCGTAGCGCGACCAGGCGGTGACGCAATGGATGTCGGAAACCAGGGTGTCCTGCGGCAGGGCCTGAAACGCCGCCCAGTCGAGATCGAGCGGATTTTCCACCAGCCCATCGACCTGCAACCGCCACGCCGCGGTCGTGACCAGGGGCTGCACGCCGAGATCGAGAACCGGCCAGTTCCGCACCTGGCGCTGGCCGGGCGGCAGCCGGTCGCGGCCGGGCACGCCGGTGAGAAGCCGTCCTTCCCGCGCCCATTTCTCCTTGGTCGCGATCAGCTTGTCCTTGATCCGCCCGAGCGGTCCCGGGATTTCGCCGGCCGCGGCCGCCTCCGGCCGATCGCCGTCCTTGTCGTCCACGTCTTCCGCCATGTCAGTGATCGCGGCGCATCAGCCGCTCCTTCTGCCGCTGCCAGTCCCGCTCCTTGATCGTCGCCCGCTTGTCGTGCTGCTTCTTGCCGCGGCCGATCGCGATCTCGACCTTGGCGCGGCCCTGCTCGTTGAAATAGAGCATGAGCGGGATCAGTGTGACGCCGCCCCGTTTCAGGGTGCCAATCAGCCGGCTCACCTCGCGCCGATGCAGCAGCATCTTGCGCGGGCGCCGGGTCTCGTGGTTGAAGCGGTTGCCGCCGGTGTATTCCGGGATATAGGCGTTATAGAGGAAGATTTCGCCGTCGCGCTCGGCAGCGTAGGCATCGTTGAGGTTGGCGCGGCCGCCGCGCAAGGACTTTACCTCGGTGCCGACCAGAACCAAACCCGCCTCCAGGGTTTCGTCGATGAAGTAGTCGCGGCGCGCCTTGCGGTTATCCGCCACGATCCGCCGTGCTGCCATGTCGCTAGTTGAGCAGCCCGACCGCGGTCATCGCCTGGCGTACTTTCTCCTTGGTGCTGTCCGCGACCTCGACCAGGGGCAGGCGAACCGCGCCCGTGCCGCGCCCGATCAGGCTGACGGCATATTTCACCGGCCCCGGATTGGTCTCGAGGAAGAGCGCCTCGTGCAGCGGCGCGAGCCGATCGTGTAGCTTGCGCGCGGTAACGAAATCGCCGGCCATGCAAGCCTCTTGGAACTGGCTGAGCTGGCGCGGCGCGACATTGGCGGTGACCGAGATGCAGCCGACGGCGCCGTGCGCCATCTGCCCGAGCGCAAGCACGTCGTCGCCCGAAAGCTGGCAGAAACCCTCGCCGATCGCGCGGCGCTGCTTGGTCACCCGGGTGACATCGCCGGTCGCCTCCTTGACGCCGACGATATTCGGCAGCGCGGCGAGGCGGGCCATGGTCTCGACCGACATGTCGACGCCGGTGCGGCCCGGGATGTTGTAAATGATGATCGGCAGGTCGACCGCCTCCGCGATCGCCCGGTAATGGGCGTAGAGGCCGGCCTGGGTCGGCTTGTTGTAATAAGGCGTGACGATCAAGGCGCCATCCGCGCCCGCCTCCTTGGCATGACGGGTCAATTCGATCGCCTCTTCGGTCGAATTGGAGCCGGTGCCGGCGATCACGGGCACGCGCTTGGCGGCAGCCTCGATACAAAGCTCAACCACGCGGCGATGTTCGTCATGGCTCAAGGTCGGCGATTCGCCGGTGGTGCCGCAGGGCACCAGCCCGTGCGTTCCTTCGGCGATCTGCCAGGCGACAAAGGATTGAAAAGCCTTCTCGTCCACTTTGCCGTCGCGAAACGGCGTGACCAAGGCCACAAGGGATCCTCGGAACATCCTATTGTCCTCTTCCGAATTCCCGTGTCACGATACTGACGGAAGGCGGCCCGGGCAAGCCGCATTGCGGTTGCAACGCAACAGGGCCCTTGTATCATGATCGCCCTCTTCCGGAGTAAAAAATGCGGCGTCTCGTCCTTGCGGCCTTGCTGATCGTGGCGGGTGGGGCGGTGTGGCTCCCGGCCTTGGCGAAAACGCCATCCGGCGTCGCGGTGCCGATCGCCCCGGCGGAACAGGCGCTTTATCGCCGCGCCATCGACGCCATCCTCGCCGATCGCTTCGCGGCCGGCCTGCACCTCGCGGCGCATGGCAAATCGGCCGTCGGCGACACCCTCGTCACCTGGCTTTGGCTGACCCGCGCCGGCACCAACGCCGGCATCAACGATTACACCGACTTCCTCGTCCGCCATCGCCATTGGCCAAAACGCTGGACGATGAAGCGCGACCTCGAGCAGCTTCTCGCCAACGATCCGAGCGACGGCACGGTGGCGGCCTGGTTCGCGCACCACGCGCCGGTCACTGGGCTCGGCATGGTGCGCTATGGCGAGGCGCTGATGGCGGCGGGCGGCAAGGGCGACACCGACAAGGGCCTGGCGCTAATTCGTCGCGGCTTCGTCGTCGGCCTGTTCACCAGGGCGGAAGAAACCGCGATCCTGAAACGCGACCGCAAGGCGCTCCGGACCGCGGATGTGGAGGCCAGGCTCTCGCGGCTGATCTGGTTCGGGCGCGACGAGGCGGCAAGCCGCCTCCTGCTTCTCGTGCCGCCGCCCGAGCGCGTGCTGGCCGAGGCGCGCATTGCGTTGTCCGAAATGCGGCCCGGCGTCGAATGGTATATCGATCGCGTGCCGGCTCGGCTTCGCGACGATCCCGGGCTGATTTTCGATCGTGCCCGCTGGCGTCGCCGCAAGGGGCTGGACGATGCCGCGGCGGCTCTGCTCGCGACGCCGGGCGTCGACCGCACCTATCCTTACTTCTGGTGGCAAGAGGATGACATCGAGGCGCGCCGTCAGCTCGCCGAGGGCAATGTCACCCGCGCCTATCGCCTGGCGCTTCACCACGGCCGGATCGAGGGCGCGGCGCTGGCGGAATCGGAGTGGCTCGCCGGCTGGATCATGCTCCGCTTCCTCGGCAATAAGACGGCCGCGCTCGATCATTTCCGGCGTTTTCTCGCCATTGTGCACACGCCGGTGAGCCGGGCGCGCGGCGCCTATTGGTATGCCCGCGCCGAGGCGGCGCTCGGCAAGACGGCCCTGGCGCGGCACTGGTACCGGGTTGCCGCAACCTACCCGACCACCTTCTACGGCCAGATGGCGGCTTTGACCCTCGGCGATCGCGGCCGCCTGAGGCTCCCCGCTGCCGACCCGCCGACGGCGGGCCAAGCCCAGGCCTTCGCCCGCGACGATCTGGTGGAAGCGGCCAAGATCCTGGCGATGAGCGGCCATGCCGATCTGATTGATCCCTTCATCGCCGTCCTCACCCGTGGCGCGACGACGGCGGCCGAGGCGGATCAGATCGCCCGCCTCGCGACCGCGCTCGGGCGTCCCGACCTCGCCATCAGGGCGGCGAAGCAGGCCGCCGAGCACGGCATCTTCCTTATGCATTACGATTTCCCGCTGGTGCCGCGTCTGATCCCGACGCGCGGGCTCAAGCACCCCGACCTGATCCTTGCCGTGTCGCGCCAGGAAAGCGCCTTCAAGCCAAGCGCGCGCTCGCCCGCCGGCGCGCTCGGCGTCATGCAACTCATGCCGGCGACCGCCCGCGAAATGGCGCATCAAGTTCACCTGCCCTTCTGGCCGCAGCGGCTGGTTTCCGACCCGGCCTACAACATCCGGCTCGGCAGCCACTATCTCGAACACCTGCTCGACAAGTACCACGGCAGCTACGTCCTCGCCCTCGCCGCCTACGACGCCGGCGATCACAACGTCGGCAAGTGGATCGCCGCCTGGGGCAACCCGCGGCGCCCCGGCGTCAACGTGCTCGACTGGATCGAGCTCATTCCCTTTGCGGAAACGCGGAACTACGTCGAGCGGGTGATGGAAAGCCTGGAAGTCTACCGCGCGCTCCGGCATCCCGAGGCGCCCGTCCTCGAAGCCCTGGCCGCCGACATACAGGGCCAACCGGAAGTCCCGGTCCGAGCCGTCAGCGAAAATCGACGGCAAGGCTTCAATCACGACACCGACGTGGCGGCGCGCGGCGCGCGCTGATAAGGGCGCGGTGTCCATCGTGCCTTGTTCTTGAGGAGTCCCCCATGGATGCCCCCTACCGCGAACATGTCTTCCGCAGCGAAGACGATATCCCGCTCTATTGCCGCGATTACGGCAGCGGTAGCGGCAGCGGCGGCCGCGCGCCGGTTCTCTGCCTCGCCGGCCTGACGCGAAATTCCAAGGAATTCCACCGCATCGCCTCGCACCTCTCGGCGACGCGCCGGGTGTTGGCGATGGATTTCCGCGGCCGCGGCCGCTCGGGCTACGATGCCAACTGGCGCAACTATCACCCGGCCACCTATGTCAGAGACGTGATTTCTCTGCTCGCCGCCGCCGGCATCCCGCGGGTTGTCGTCCTCGGCACGTCGCTCGGCGGCATCTGCGCCATGGCGCTCGGCGCCGCAGCGCCGACGCTTCTCGCCGGCGCGGTATTGAACGACGTCGGGCCGGTGCTCGATCCGAACGGCATCGCGCGCATCGCGGGTTATGTCGGACGCGACTTGCGCATGCCCGACATCGAGACCGCGGCCGCCGCGCTCAAGAGCCAATTCGCCGCCGCATACCCCGGGCGCGACGATGCGTTCTGGCTCAGGACCGCCGATGCGGTTTTCGTTGCCGACCCGGCACGCGGCGATTTCCGCCTCGATTACGACCTGCACATCGGCGATGCGCTGCGCGAGCAGGCGAAAGGCGGCGCGACGCCGGACCTCTGGCCACTTTACCGCAGCCTCGCCGACATTCCGGTGCTCGCGGTGCGGGGCGCGCTTTCCGACGTCCTCGACCCCGCGACCTTCGAGCGCATGGCGGCAGAAAAGCCGGATTTGAGGCGCCTCCTGATCCCGAACGTCGGCCATACGCCGATCCCGCACGAGGAGCCCTTTCTCACGGCCCTCGACGACTTTCTCGCCGCCCTCTAGCCCGCAACCGAACAGGGTCCCGGCATGTTTCCCGCCCCCGAGCTAGCCGACATCGTCACCGCCGCCGAACGCCTCCGCCCCGTCGCGCGGCGGACGCCGCTGGTCGAGTCTCCAATCCTCAACGAAGCCTTGGGCTTTCGCCTGCTGATCAAGGCCGAGGTGCTGCAATTCACCGGCTCGTTCAAGTTTCGCGGCGCCTACAATCGCATCGCTCAACTCTCGACCGCCGAGCGGCAGGCCGGCGTCGTCGCCTTCTCGTCGGGCAACCACGCGCAAGGAGTCGCCTTCGCGGCGCGGCTCTGCGGCGCCCGCACGACGATCCTGATGCCCGCCGATTCGCCGCGGATCAAACAGGAGAACACGCGCAAATACGGCGCCGAGGTGGTGCTCTACGACCGCCTGACGGAGGATCGCGAGGCCCTGGGGCGGACGATCGCGAGCGAGCGCGGCGCCACGCTGGTGCCGCCCTTCGAGGATCCGGCGGTGATCGCCGGCCAGGGCACCATCGGGCTCGAGATCGCGGCCCAGTGCCGGGAACTTGGCGTGACGCCCGCGCTCGTCGCCGTGCCGGTGAGCGGCGGCGGTCTTCTCGCCGGCATCGCGACGGCGCTCGCGACGGAACTGCCGGCGACCCGCGTCTTTGCCGTCGAGCCCGAGGGCTTCGACGATACCGGCCGCTCGCTCCGCTCGGGGCGGCGCGAGAGCAACCCGCCCGGCGGGCATAGCATCTGCGACGCGCTTCTGGTGCCGACGCCGGGCGAGACCACCTTCGCCATCAACCGGCGGCTCGCCGCCGGCGGGGTTGCGGTCTCGGACGCCGAGGTCGAAGCGGCCATGGTCGAGGCCTTCCGGCACGCCAAGCTCGTGGTCGAGCCGGGCGGCGCCACGGCCCTCGCGGCCCTTCTCGCCGGCAAGCTCGAAACCGCGGGCCAGGCGGCCGTCGCCGTCGCCTCCGGCGGCAATATCGATGCGGCGCTGTTCGCGGCGGCACTCAAACGGCACGCGCGCTAAAGTTTTCTCGACGGAGCGGCACTTTACCCTTATGGTGCGCGCCATTGTCGCTCCAGAACCGGATCGGGCCGCAAATCGGGCCCTTCGATCTTCGAAGTCGCGTTATAGTCATCGCGAATCATGGGGCGACGGGGCTCGGCGGCCAAGCCCGCCGCGCCGCCCGCAGCGCGGCGGTGCGGTGGCGTCAATCGCCCGGCCAGCCGCGACAAGACAACCGCAGGCGGAGAACGCGTGCTTCTCTCTCTTCATCACTATTTCGTCGAGTTCGGGAACCTATTTAACGTAGATCTTCCCAATCTCATCGGCAGATATAGAGATTACACCTACCCTATCATCTTTATTGGAACCTTCTTCGAAGGCGAGACTTTCGTTCTGTTTCTCGGCTATGCCGCGCAGAGGGGCTACCTCGACCTGCCGCTGGCCATGGTGATGGCGTGGCTTGGCAGCTTTGCCGGCGATCAGCTCTGGTTCCAGATGGGCCGCCGCTTCGGCAAGCCGCTTTTGCATCGGCGCCCGCATTGGATCCTCGCCGCATCCCAAGCCCTCGCCCTCGCCGAAAAGTACGACGTCCTCTTCATCCTCACCTTCCGTTTCATGTACGGCATCCGCAACATCTCGGGCTTCGCGTTGGGCCTGAGCAAGATACCCTCGGCTCGCTTCCTGCTGTTCAATTTCATCGCCGCCGGCATCTGGGCGGTGATCTTTTCCGGCGGCGGCTACCTGTTCGGGCACGTCTCGCAGGCCGTGCTCGGCAAATGGGCGGAGGTCGTCGGCCTCTCGATGCTCGGGTGCTTCATTCTCATGAGCTGGACCGCGATCCTCATTCAGCGGCGGCACATGAAGCAGGCCAAGCTGCGGCTCGACATCGACGACCCATCCGACCCGAACGCGGTCGCGGGTCGGCAACGCGAAAGAATCGGCAAACAGTAGGGCGTGAGCAATGGAAATGACCCGTAAACGGAGCGGACTCGCCATCATCTTCTTCACGGTCTTCATTGACCTTGTCGGCTTCGGGGTGATCATCCCGCTGCTGCCGTTCTACGCCGAGCATTTCAACGCCAGCCCCGACGCCGTCACCTTGCTGATGGCGATCTATTCGCTGACGCAGTTCTTCTTCGCGCCGTTCTGGGGCCGGCTCTCGGATCGCATCGGCCGCAAGCCGGTGCTGATGATCAGCCTTCTCGGTATCGCCGTGGCCTACGTCGGCGTCGGCTTTTCGCAGACCCTTTGGGAATTGTTTCTCGCCCGTGCCGCGGCCGGCGCCATGGCGGGCAATATCGCCGCGGCGCAAGCCTATATCTCCGACGTGACGCCGCCCGAGAAGCGCGCCCACGGCATGGGCCTGATCGGCGCCGCCTTCGGTCTCGGCTTCATCCTCGGTCCGGCAATCGGCGGCATTCTCGGCGGCTCAGACCCGACGCAGCCGAATTTCCTCGCCCCGGCGCTCACCGCCGCCGCGCTCTCGCTCGCGGCCTGCCTTTTCGCTCTGGCGATGCTGAAGGAATCGCATCGCCCGGAGGCCGGCGCGCTGGAGCCCCGGCGCGGCCGCTTCCAGATTCTGCAGCAGGCCCTCACCTCTCCCGGCCTGCAACGGCTGGTAATCCTGTTCTTCCTCGTCACCTTCGTCTTTTCCGGCATGGAATCGGTGTTCGCGCTGTGGTCGGAGCGGGCCTTCGGCTGGGGGGCGACCCAGAACGGCTACGTCTTCGCCTATACCGGCCTGGTCGCCGCAGCCGTGCAGGGCGGCCTGATCCGACGCCTGCGCAAGCGCTTCGGCGAGCCGGCGCTCATTCTCCAGGGCGCGGCCGTGCTGCTGATCGGCTTCGTCCTCATTCCGCTGTCGCACTCGCTGCCGATCCTGCTCGTCGCCATGGCCTGCCTCGCCTACGGCGCGAGCCTGTGCTCGCCGTCCCTGAGCAGCCTGATCAGCCTGCGCGCCGCCGGCAATTCGCGCGGCAGCATGCTTGGCGTGTCGCAATCGGCGGCGAGCCTCGCCCGCATCCTCGGCCCGGCGGCAGCGGGCGCGTTGTTCACCATCGGCGGCCGCAATCTCCCCTTTCTCGCGGGCGGCGCGGTGGTGGCGCTCGTGCTGCTGGTCGCGCTGGGGCTGCGCCGCGCCTCGGAGGCCTCGAGCGGCGCCTAGCGCGCGAAGATTTGGGCGAATCGGCCCAAGTCACGTCCTGCTCCGTTGCGACGACCTGCGGCATGACCTTGTGCGAAAGTTGAGCCCGCCTTTCCGGATGACGCGCTAGAGCAGTTCACATTTTGATTGAATCTGGGGATACCCAGGAGCGGTAATCTGTGATTCATATGTGGACGCCCCGTATGGCAAGGGCTTTTTGTCGGGATGGGTGTGATCGGTTGCTTTCATATGTCCGGCCTGTTTATGCGGCGCTGTGAT
>JAJYTL010000059.1 GCA_021793055.1 Pseudomonadota bacterium | reverse complement strand
CCAGGACAAGATCGCCTTTTCGATGCTGCGTCCGCTTCTTTTGATGGCAGGAGGGTTTACTGCCTATTTTGTCAGCGTCCTCATCTATCGGGTGCGGACGGAGATTTTGGCGCGCCGCGTGCAGGTGTTGCAGCTCGCGCGGACTCGCGGTTAGGCGGCCTGGCCGCGCAGGGGCTCGTCCCCGCTGGTGAATTGGCCGCGCTGGAGAAACGGCGAAACGTCGGCAACGGCTCTATCTGGATCTATTTTTGATCGAGGTCATGGCCGCGCCGCGAGGCATCGATAGATTTCGAGCCGCCGCCGGGTCGGCGGCAAGGGCGACGGAATTTCGAGAGCGACGGAAACAGAGGTGAAAGGCGCGCGATGGCGGGGCAATCTTTTCATGCGTTTTTGTCCATGGGCGGTGACGGTGTCTACGTCTGGCCGGCCTATGGGTTTGCCGCCCTCGTGATGATCGGCCTCGTGATCGCCTCGCTCTATCGGCTACGCCGGACCGAGGCCGCGCTGCGCGTCCTCGAAGCGAGCGACGATCGCCGTCGCGACCGCCGCGCGCGGCGCGCGGCGCGCGGCGCCGGCACCGCGACGTCGGCAACGGAACCGGGCGTCGGATCGCACGCGGTCGGGTCGGGATCGGTGGGGAATGACGCGTAAACGTCGGCGGTTGTATATCGTTCTGGCCGGAATGGTGACGCTCGGCGTCGCCACGGCCCTGATGCTGTCGGCGTTCCGCAGCGATCTCGTCTTTTTCTACGGACCGACGGCCTTGATCAAGGATCATATCCCGCCCGGCCGACGGGTGCGCATCGGCGGTCTGGTTGCCATGCACAGCATTGTCCGCGATGGCGATCACGTCACTTTCGTCGTCACCGACAAGCGCACCTCGGTCAAGGTGACCTATCACGGCCTTCTGCCCGATCTTTTCCGTCAGGGCCAGGGCGTCGTGGTCGAGGGCGCGTTGCGCCCGGACGGCGTCTTCGCCGCCCGGCAGGTATTGGCCAAGCATGACGCCCGCTACATGCCGCCCGATGTGGTGGCGGCGTTGAAGAAGGCGGGCGAGTGGCAGCCGCAGCAGGTTCCCAAATGATTCCCGAGATTGGTCAGTTCGCGCTTGTCCTTGCCTTCGTCATCACGCTCGTTCAGGGCACCCTGCCGGTAATCGGCGCGGCGCGGAACGACGCCGCCTGGATGGCGGTGGCGCGTCCGGCGGCGCTGATGCAGCTCTTTTTCGTGGCGGCGGCGTTTCTTGCCCTCACCTGGTCCTTCGTGGTCTCCGACTTCTCGGTTCTCACCGTCGCCGAGAATTCCAGCATCGCGCGGCCGCTGCTCTACAAGATCACCGGCGTCTGGGGCAACCACGAAGGCTCGATGATGCTCTGGGTGTTGATCCTCGCCGTCTATGGCGGCGCGGTGGCGATCTTCGGCGGGCATCTGCCGGCTGCGCTGCGCGCGCGCGTGCTTTCGGTGCAGGCCTGGATCGCGACCGGCTTCCTGCTTTTCATCCTGGTCGCGTCCAATCCGTTCGTGCGCATCTTTCCCGCGCCGCTGAACGGCAACGGCCTCAACCCGCTGTTGCAGGACCCCGGCCTCGCCACTCATCCGCCGGCGCTCTACATGGGCTACGTCGGCTTTTCCATGGCCTTCTCGTTCGCCATCGCGGCCCTAATCGAGGGCCGCGTCGATCCCGCCTGGGCGCGCTGGGTGCGGCCCTGGGTGCTCGTCGCCTGGTGTTTCCTTACCCTTGGCATCGCGCTCGGCTCGCACTGGTCCTACTACGTGCTCGGCTGGGGCGGTTGGTGGTTCTGGGATCCGGTGGAGAACGCCTCCTTCATGCCTTGGCTCGCCGGCACGGCGCTGCTCCATTCCGCAATCGTGGTCGAGCGGCGCGAGGCGCTGAAAAGCTGGACCATCCTGCTCGCCATCCTGACCTTCTCGCTGAGCTTGATCGGCACCTTCCTGGTGCGTTCCGGCGTCTTGACCTCGGTTCATGCCTTCGCCGTCGATCCCAAGCAGGGCACCTTCATCCTGGTCTTGCTGGTCATCGCCATCGGCGGCTCGCTTGGGCTTTACGCGCTGCGCGCTCCGAGCCTTAAGCTCGGCGGCCTGTTCGCGCCGATCAGCCGCGAAGGCTCTCTGGTGCTGAACAATCTGTTGCTCGTCACCGCCTGCGGCACGATCTTGCTCGGCACGCTTTATCCGCTGCTCCTGGCCAGCGTCACCGGGCAGATGGTTTCGGTCGGGCCGCCCTATTTCGACGCCGTCTTCGTGCCGATCATGGTGCCGTTGATCGCGCTGATGGCGGTCGGCCCGATGCTGGCCTGGAAGCGCGGCGATCTGGCCGGCGCGCTCGCCCGGCTCAAGGCGGCTTTCGCCGCGGCCGCGCTGATCGCGCTGGTCACTTGGCATTACCTGACCAACGGCTCCTGGCTCTCGGTTCTCGGCATGGCGCTCGCCGCCTGGCTGATCGTCGGGTCTCTGGTCGAACTGGTCGAGCGGCTGCGGCTGTTCCGGGGCTCGCTGCGCCAGTCCTGGGCGCGCGCCCGCCACCTGCCGCGCTCGGTCTATGGCATGGTGGTGGCCCATGCCGGGCTTGGCGTCGTCGTGCTCGGCATTGCCGCCGCCTTGACCTGGCATAGCGCGGTGCTGCGCGACATGCGGCCGGGCCAGAGCGCCAAGGTCGGACCCTACGAATTCACTTTGCGGGGCGTGCAAGAAGTGCCCGGCCCGAACTATACGGCGCGCCAGGGCGTCTTCATCGTCACCAAGGACGGGCGCTACGTCACCACAATGAAGCCCGAGGTGCGGCACTATTCGATTCCGCCGATGTCGGTCAGCCGGGTCGCGCTCAGGCCGTCGCTGGTGGCCGACCTCTACGCGGCCATCGGTTCGCCCGACGGCAGCGGCGGTTACGCGGTCCGGCTCTATCGCAAACCGCTGATTTCGTGGATTTGGCTCGGCGCCCTGATCATGGTCCTGGGCGGCGGGCTTTCGCTCAGCGACCGGCGGCTTCGCATCGGCGCGCCGGCGCGGAAATCGGCGGCCTATCCGGCACCCAGCGCGATCGCGAAAGGCGCCTGATCCGTGCGCGCCGCCTTCTACATTCCGTTGGCCGCGTTTCTCGGGCTCGCCGCAGCCTTGGGCATCGGTTTGACCATGAACATGCGCCTGCTGCCCTCGGCGCTGATCGGCCGCTCGGTGCCGACCTTCAATCTGCCGCCGGTGCCGGGCGTGCGGCCCGCGCTCTCCTCGGCCAACCTCAAGGCCGGCAAGGTGGTGCTGGTCAACATCTTCGCCTCGTGGTGCGTGTCGTGCCGCGAGGAGCATCCGATCCTGATGGCGCTGGCCAAGAGTCACGTGGTGCCGATCTACGGCATCGCCTATAAGGACACGCCGAAGGCGACCGCTACCTATCTCGCCAACAACGGCGATCCCTATCAGCGCATCGGCGAGGACGAAACCGGGCGGGTCGGCATCAACTGGGGCGTCTACGGCGTGCCCGAGACCTATGTCGTCACCAAGACCGGCAAGATCGCCTACAAGGTGGTCGGTCCGATAAGCGCCGCGATCCTGACCCAAAAGGTCTTGCCGCTCGTGCGTAAGCTGGAGGCCGAACCGTGAGCTCCCGTTCGGGCTTGGCCGCGATCCTCACGCTGGTCTTCGCCACGGCCTTGGCGCTCGGTGTCGCGGCGCCGCGGGCCTTCGCCTTTTATGCCGATCACCAGCTCGCCAATCCGCAACAGGAGGCCCGCGCCGAGCGCATCATGCAGGGCCTGCGTTGCCCGGTGTGCCAGGACGAATCGATCGCCGAATCGAACGCCGACCTCGCCGGTGATATGCGCGAGCTGGTCCGCAAGATGGTGGCGGCCGGCGACAGCGACGCGCAGATTCGCGCCTACATCGTCGCCCGCTATGGACAATGGATTCTGTTGAAGCCGCGTTTCGAGCTCAGCACCTACGCGCTCTGGCTCGCGCCGGTCGGCTTTCTCGTCGTCGCGCTGGTCGGCATCGGTTTCTATTTCCGGCGGCTTCGCGCCGCCGCCGCGGAGATCGCCTCGAAGCCGCTGACGGCGGATGAGAAGCGGCGCCTCGATCGCTGGCAGGCGCAGAATCCGGAAAACACGTAAAAGATAGGTTTCCCGATGCTGTGGCTGATTTTCGCCCTGATGATCGCGGTCGCGCTCGCGGCTCTGCTGGTGCCGATGCTGCGCGTCAAGGACGGCGGGTTCAGCCGCGCGGAGCACGACATCACGGTCTATCGCGATCAGTTGACCGAGATTGCGGCGGAGAAGGATCGCGGCCTTCTCGGCGAGGCGGAAGCCAAGGCGGCCGAGCTCGAGGTCGCGCGCCGACTGTTGCGCGCCGATGCCGAAATCGGCGCTTCGGATACGGCACGCCCGAAGCGGCGGGGCGGCCGCTGGACCGCGGTGGCGCTGATCGTGGCGCTGCCCCTGATCTCGCTGCCGCTCTATCTCCAGTTCGGCGATCCCGAGCTCGCTGATCTGTCGCACCGCCACAAGGCGCCGAGCGCGGCTGAGGCGGCGGCACGGGCGCGTATCGTCGGCATGGTGGAAAAGCTGCAGGCGGACCTCAAGAAGAAGCCGGACAATCTGCAGGGCTGGCTTCTCCTCGGCCGTTCCGACATCGTGCTCAAGCGCTACCAGGACGCGATCGTCGCCTTCTACCGCGCCCGGCAATTGGCGCCGCAGGACGCCAATGTGGTGACCAATCTCGCCGAGGCCGAAATGATCGCCGCTGATGGTCAGGTCACGCCACGCGCCGCCACCGACTTCGCGGCGGCCCTGGCTCTCGATCCGAAGCAGCCCGGGGCGCGTTATTATCTCGGGCTGCAGAAGGCGCAGACCGGAAATCTCCGCGGCGCCTTCGACGATTGGCTCGCGATGGTCGAGGGCGGGCCGCAGAACGCGCCATGGATGCCGACGGTGCGCGGCCAGCTCAACGCCGCCGCCGCGATGCTGCACATCGATCTGAAAAAGGTGTTGGCCGAAGCGCGCGCGCAAGCGGCGCCGGCGCGCACGGCGGCGGACCCGGCCGCCAAGCGTTAACCGTTCCTTAGGGCGGGGCGGCGTTTATGGGAGGGAATTCCGTCGTGGTGCGTTATGCCGATTCCGCCGTCCTCCAGCGTGATAGCCGCCTTCTCGGCCCTCGGCCGAAGCCAGCCTTCCGCCGCGCGCCGCGCCGCGCCGCGGCCGGCGACGGCCGCGCCCGAAGTGGTGACCGCCAATGCGACAACCGCCGCCGTCGGCGCGGCCAACGCGGTGCCGATCAAGCCGATGCCGGGGCCGGGCGCGGGCGCTGCCGCCGCCGCGCCGGCCGCGCCGCCGCGCAACGGCCGCAATTCGCCGCTCGGCCGCTACATCGACATCCGCGTCTAGTGCGGAATGATTTACGGTCGGCCCGACCGCAAATCATGTCTGCGCGCCGTTCCAACGATTTGAAGCATGATCTCGCCGGCTTTCCGGCGCGCGGCGCGCCGCGTTTCGGCGCCGCGCCTGGACAGGGTGGCGAGCAAGCGGCAGATTAGACGCGATGTCGGTGCCTTCGCCCGAGGATTTCCGGTTCCGTCGGCAAGTGCCGGATGGCGACACGCGGGAACGCTTGGTGTGCGACTCCTGCGGCTGGATCCATTACGTTAATCCCAAGATCGTGGTCGGTGCGGTTTGCGTCTGGCAGGACAAGATTCTGCTCTGCCGGCGGGCGATCGAGCCCCGCCGGGGCTATTGGACGATTCCAGCCGGCTATCTCGAACAAGAGGAAACTCCCGAGGCGGGAGCGATGCGCGAGGCGAAGGAGGAGGCCGGGGCCGAGATCGCGCTGTCTGGCCTGCTCGGCGTCTATAGCATCCCGCGCATCAGCCAGGTGCATCTGATCTACCGCGCGACGCTACTCTCGCCGGAGGTCGCGGTGGGCGAGGAAAGCCTCGCCGTCGGCCTTTATGACTGGGCGGAGATTCCCTGGCCCGATCTTGCCTTCCCGACGGTGCGCTGGGCCTTGCAGCACCATCGCGAGGTCGGCGCCGCGGCCGCCTTCGCGCCGCGCACCAATCCGGCCGAGGAACAAATCCCGCCGCGTTGAGCGGCAAGCGGTTTGGCGGTCGCCGCGCAACACGCGGCGCGGGCAGGCGGCAGGCGTGGCGGCGGCTTTTTCAATTCGCGGTATTTTGCTCGGCGGTTCGTTTCCGCCGAGACAGAAGGCGCCGGTCGCATGATCCGACCGGCGCCGACCGAGTGGCTCCGCCGCAGCGGAGCGAGCTCTTGGGAACGCGTTACTTCTTCGCCGCCTTCTTGGCGGGGGTCTTGGCCTTCTTGGCCGGCGCCTTCTTGGCGGCGGTCTTCGTCACTTTCGACTTAGCTGCAGTTTTGGTGGCCATAACATCGCTCCTTGGCATTGCCTTAGGAAAGGCAGGGTGCGCGAGCGACCCCGTCGACACGTCACCCCGCGCTGTTGCCAACAACAGCTAAGTCAGCAACTTTCAGTAGCTGAAAATTTCTGTCAAGAGAAAATAACAAGATTACGTGAAAGCCTCCGCGCTTTTCTCTAGATGTTGTCGAAAACACAACAGGCGGGGGGAAGGATGGCCGGCGACACAAGGCACATTCGATGCAAGCTGGCTGGGCAGAACTGGTGGGCAGAACCGTAAGCCCGGAATCGGGCCGGGCGTCAAATCGCGCCGGTCAACGCACGCGCGAAGGCCAGGGGATCGAAGGGCTGCATGTCCTCGGCCGCCTCGCCGACGCCAATGGCGTGAACCGGCAGCGCGTATTTTTTCGCCAAGGCGACCAGGATGCCGCCGCGGGCGGTGCCATCGAGCTTGGTCATCACCAAGCCGGTGACCTTGCAGACGCCGAGGAAGGCCTCGACCTGGCTCAAGGCGTTCTGTCCGGTGGTGGCATCCAAGACCAGGAGCGTCGCGTGCGGCGCCTGTGGATCGAGCTTCTTCAGGACGCGCCCGATCTTCTCCAGCTCGGCCATCAGATGGGCCTTGTTTTGCAGCCGGCCGGCGGTATCGACGAGGAGAATATCGCAGCCCTCCGCCTTGGCCCGCTTCAAGGCGTCGAAGGCAAGCCCGGCGGCATCGCCGCCGACCGCGCCGGCGACGACCGGCGCGCCGACCCGTTCGCCCCATATCTGCAGTTGCTCGATGGCGGCGGCGCGAAACGTGTCGCCGGCGGCGAGCATTACCTGCTTGCCTTGCTTGCGGAAGTTCTGCGCCAGCTTGCCGATGGTGGTGGTCTTGCCGGTGCCGTTGACGCCGACGACCAGGATCACCTGCGGTTTGGCCTGCGGCAGAAACGGCAACGGCACGGCGACCGGGGCCAAGAGGGCGGCGATCTCGCCGGCCAGCGCCTCGCGAACTTCTTCCGGCGTCACTTCCTTGCCGAAGCGGGTGCGGCGGAAGTTCTCGACCACCTCGGCCGCAGCCGCTGGTCCGAGATCGGCGTTGATGAGCAGTTCCTCGAGTTCGGCCAGCGCCGCCTCGTCGAGGCGGCGCTTGGTGAAGATGCTGGCGATGCCGTCGCTGAAGGCGCCGGTCGAGCGCCGCAGGCCCTGCTTCAGGCGGCGAAGCCAGCCGACCTTTTCCTCCGTTTGCTCCGTCTCGCTCATGGCCGCGGATTCAATCTCGCTCGCTCTTTTTCAGACGATTGGGGTCAGCATGCGAGCGCTTCGCCGGCCAGCCGCTCCGCCGTGGCGCCGGTGATGCGGGCGCGGAGGAGACTTCCGGGCGTAGCCGGACGGTCGAGCGCGACCGGAGCGTAATGCTCGCTCCGGCCGAGCGTTTCGCCCTCGATCACAAGCTCGGTCGTGGTGCCGACGCGCGATCGCAGCCAGCGCTCGAGCGCCGCGGCGCCGGCCCGGCGCAGCCGTTCCGCCCGCTCCTTCGGCGCGCCCGACGGGGCCTGGGGCATGCGCGCGGCCGGCGTGCCGGGCCGCGGCGAATAGGGGAAGACGTGCAGCCAGGTGAGGCCGCAGTCCTCGACGATGGCGAGCGAGTTCTGGAACATCGCCTCGCTTTCGGTCGGGAAGCCGGCGATGAGATCAGCGCCGAAGACGATATCGGGCCGGCGCCGGCGAATTTCCGCGCATAGCGCGATGACCTGGCCACGAAGATGGCGGCGCTTCATGCGCTTCAGGATGAGGTCGTCGCCGGCCTGGAGCGAAAGATGGACATGGGGCATGAGCCGGGGCTCGTCGGCGAGCAGGCGCAGGAGGTCGGCGTCGATCTCGGCCGGGTCGAGCGAGGAAAGGCGGAGCCTCGGCAATTCCGGCACGGCGCGAAGCAGCCGCTCGACCATGCGGCCGAGGCTCGGCGCGCCGGGCAGATCGGCGCCGTAGGCGGTAAGATCGACGCCGGTCAGCACGATCTCGTTGTAGCCGCGCGCGACCAGGCGCCTGGCATCCTCGGCCACCTGGCCAAGCGGCACCGAGCGGCTCGCGCCGCGGGCAAAGGGGATGATGCAGAAGGTGCAGCGGTGATCGCAGCCTTGCTGGATTTGCAGGAAGGCGCGGGCGCGGCCGCCGCTTGCAGCCGCGGCGTCGAGACGACCGTCGTCGATATCATCGGCATCGAGATGGCCGGCGGTTTCGCGCAACGCCGCGCGGTCGGCGATGGCGCCGGCCGGCGCCGCCGTCTCGCCGTAGCTTTGCGGCAACAGCTTGGCTTGATTGCCGAGCACGGCGTCGACTTCGGGCAAGCCGGCGAAGCGCGCGCGTTCGATCTCGGCGGCGCAGCCGGTGACGATGATGCGCGCGTCGGGCCGTCGCCGCCGCGCCTTGCGGATCGCTTGGCGGGCTTGGCGCTCGGCCTCCGCCGTCACCGCGCAGGTATTGACGATGACCGCGTTGTCGAGCCCGGCGGCGCGGGCGTTCCGGGCGATGATCTCGGATTCGCTGGCATTGAGCCGGCAGCCGAAGGTGATGACCTCGACCGCGGCGGGCGCCTCGGCGCCGGTGCGGCTCATGCCGCCGTCCCGCCCGTGGCCTCGAGCTCGAGTGAGCCGCGAAAGCTTTCGGCGACCGGCCCGGTCATCCACAACCGGTTGTCGCGCAAGGCGACATGAAGTCTGCCGCCGTCGAGACGGATTTCGGCCTCGGGGCGGGGCAACAGCTCACGCCTCACGGCGGCGGCGAGCACGGCGCAAGCGCCGGAGCCGCAAGCCGGGGTGATGCCGGCGCCGCGCTCCCAGACGCGGACGCGGATGCGGTCCGGCGCCTCGATGGTCGCGACCTCAAGGTTCACGCGCTGCGGAAACAGCGGATCGTGCTCGGCCTTGGGCCCGATTTCGCCAAGCGGCACGGCCTCGGCGTTAGCGACGAAAAAGACCGCGTGGGGATTGCCGACATTGACCGCGATGCCGTCCTGCAAGGTGGTGCCGTCGCGGGCCGCGAGGGTAAGCGGCAGATGGCCGGGGTCGACCGCGCTTTGCAGCGGAATCGCTGCCCAGTCGAAGCGCGGCACGCCCATGTCAACGGTGATGAGGCCGCGTTCGACGGCGCGGGATTGCAGCACGCCCGCGATGGTCTCGATGGCGACATGGTCGGTTTTCTTTTCGGTCAAAAGAATCTCGGCGACGCAGCGGGTGGCGTTGCCGCAGGCCTCGGCCTCGCTGCCGTCGGCATTGTAGATGCGCATGTGGGCGTCGGCCTTGCCCGAGGGCTCGACGGCGATAAGCTGGTCGCAACCGATGCCGAAGCGGCGGTCGGCGATATGGCGGATCTGCGCCGCGCTCAAGGCCAGGGGGACCTCGCGCGCGTCGAAAATCACGAAATCGTTGCCGAGACCATTCATTTTGACGAAAGAGCGCCGCATGAGGGCCTTATATAGAGTGCCCGCGGCGCCCGTCCAAGGGATTTGGCGGCCGCCGGCCCTTGGGCTGGACCTGGTCTCGGCGATATTCCGGCTTCGGCGGGGCGACCGATGGCTTGACTTCCGGGCGGGGTTGCGGCTTAACTGCGCCGTCAAGGCAGCCCGCCGGTCCGCGAGTTTCGCGCACCGGCGTTTTTGCCTTGGGCGAAAGGGCAAGGATCAGGGGCCAAAGGCCAAGGACCGGAATTCATGTTCGAAACGCTGACCGGGCGGCTCGGCGAGGTTCTTAACCGCTTGACCAAGCGCGGCGCGCTGAGCGAGGGCGACGTCAACGAAGCCCTGCGCGAGGTCCGGCTTGCCCTGCTCGAGGCCGATGTCGCGCTGCCGGTGGTCAAGCGCTTCATCGACGAGGTCCGCTCCAAGGCGGTCGGCGCCGAGGTTCTGCGTTCGGTTACCCCGGGCCAGATGGTCATCAAGGTGGTGCAGGACCACCTGGTCGAGATGCTGGGCAAGGCCCAGGCCGAGATCGATCTCCTGGCGCCGGCGCCGGTGCCGATCATGCTGGTCGGCCTGCAGGGCTCGGGCAAGACCACGAGCTGCGCCAAGATCGCCCGCCTGCTGTCCGAGCGCCAGAAGAAGAAAGTGCTGATGGCCTCGCTCGACGTGGCGCGGCCGGCGGCGCAGGAACAGCTTCGCGTTCTCGGCGAGCAGGCCGGGGTGGCGACGCTTCCGGTCATCGCCGGCCAGATGCCGGTCGATATCGCCAAGCGCGCCATCCAGGCGGCCAAGCTGCAGAGCTTCGACGTGGTGCTGCTGGACACAGCCGGCCGCATCCACATCGACGAGGCCCTGATGGCCGAGGCGCTCGCCGTGCGCGACGCGGTGCAGCCGCACGAGACGCTGCTGGTCGCCGATGCCTTGACCGGCCAGGACGCGGTCCGTCTCGCCGAGCAGTTCCATAAGCGGATCGGCCTCACCGGCATCGTGCTTACGCGCATGGACGGCGACGGCCGCGGCGGCGCCGCGCTCAGCATGCGCGCCGTGACCGGCCAGCCGATCAAGCTCATCGGCATCGGCGAGAAGCTCGACCAGATGGAGCCGTTCCATCCCGATCGCATCGCCTCGCGCATTCTCGGCATGGGCGACGTGGTGAGCCTGGTCGAGAAGGCGGCCGAGACGCTAGAGAAGGAAGCCGCCGAGAAGCTCGCCGCCAAGATGGAGAAGGGCACCTTCGACCTCGAGGATCTGGCGAGCCAGCTCCGCCAGATGCGCAAGCTCGGCGGCATGCAGGGCGTGCTGTCGCTTTTGCCCGGCGTCGCCAAGGTCAAGAAGCAGCTTGCCGATAGTGGCGTCGCCGACAAGCAGCTCGCGCGCCAGGAAGCGATCATTTCCTCGATGACGCCGTGGGAGCGGCGCAACCCGAAGCTGATCCATGCCTCGCGCAAGCAGCGCATCGCGCGCGGCTCGGGCGCCACCGTGCCGGAAATCAACCGGCTCCTGAAACAGCACCGCCAGATGGCGGACATGATGAAACGGGTCAAGAAGATGGGCAAAGCCGGGCTGATGCCGCCGCAAGGCTTTCCGCCCGGCCTCATGCCCCGTCGTTGAGCGCCCGATCCGAAACCCGACGAACCGAGAAACCAAGACCGACAACCGAAAGCAAAGAGGAACCGAACCGATATGGCGTTGAAAATTCGCCTCAGCCGCGCCGGCGCCAAGAAGCGCCCCTTCTATCGCATCGTCATCGCCGACAGCCGGAGCCCGCGCGACGGCCGCTTCATCGAGAAGATCGGTACCTACGATCCGATGCTGAAGAAGGAAACCGAAAATCGCGTCAAGTTCGACGAGGAGCGCGCCCGCTACTGGCTGTCCCAGGGGGCGCAGCCGACCGATCGTGTCGCCCGCTTCTTCGGCCAGGCCGGCCTGATCAAGTGGGAGCCGCGCGAGACGCCGAAGAAGAGCGGCCCGCGGCCGAAGACGCTCGAGCGCATGAAGGCGGCGGAAGAGGCGGCGAAGGCGGCAGCGGGCGAGACGCCGGCAGCGTCCTGAGGGGCCAAGCCTTGTCCGCCGTGCCCGAAAGCCGCGTTCTGCTCGGCGCCATCGTCGCGGCGCACGGGCTGAAAGGGGAGGTTAAGGTGAAGTGCTTCACCTCGACGCCCGAGGCGATCGCGGCCTACGGCGCGCTCGAGGATGTGGCGGGTGCCCGCCGCTTCGCGCTTCGCGTCTTGCGCCCGATCGAGGGCGGCGTGGTGGCGGCGATTGCCGGCGTGAGCGATCGCACCGCCGCCGAGGCCTTGCGGGGGACGCAACTTTACGTGGCGCGGGACGCGCTGCCGGCCGCCGAGGAGGACGAGTTCTATCACGTCGACCTCATCGGCCTTCGGGTCGAGGACGAAGCCGGCGCGGCGCTCGGGACGGTGGTGGCGGTGCATCAATTCGGCGCCAACGACGTCCTGGAAATACGTCCGGCGGTGGGGCCGACGCGGATGCTGCCGTTCACCCGCGACACGGTGCCGGTGGTGGATATCGCGGCCGGCCGGCTGGTGGCGGTGCCGCCGGCCGAGGTCGCCGCGGAGATGAAAGGGAAGCGCCCGGCGGCGGCCGGGGACGCGGGGAAGGACGAGACGGCGCCATGAGCGAGGTCCCGTGGCAGGCGACGGTGTTGAGCCTTTTCCCCGAGGTGTTTCCCGGGCCGCTCGGCGCGAGCCTGATCGGCAAGGCGCTCGCCAAGGGCTTGTGGACGCTGGAAACAGTGGACATTCGGGCCTTCGCGGGCGATAAACACCGGACCGTCGACGATAGTCCTTTCGGCGGCGGTCCGGGCATGGTGATGCGTGCGGATGTGCTGGCCCGGGCCATCGATTCGGTGGCACCGGTCGGCCCTCGGTTCTATATGAGCCCGCGCGGCCGGTCCCTCGATCAGGGCTTGGCGCGCGATCTGGCGGCGGAACCGGGCGTACTCTTGGTGTGTGGACGGTTCGAAGGAGTGGATGAGCGCGTTCTCGAAGCGCGCGGCCTGACCGAGATCAGCATCGGCGATGTCGTTCTCGCGGGCGGCGAGGTGGCGGCGATGGCACTTCTCGAGGCGACGGTGCGGCTCTTGCCGGGGGTTCTCGGCGAACCGGATTCGTTGTCGGAAGAGAGTTTCGCGGCCGGGCTTCTGGAATATCCGCAATACACGCGGCCGCGGGTTTGGGAAGGCCGCGAGGTGCCGGAGGTGCTGCTGGAGGGCGATCACGCGCGTGTCGCGGCCTGGCGGCAGTCGGCGGCGGAGACGCTGACCCGGGAGCGGCGGCCCGATCTGTGGCGGCGTTATCGCGGGCGGCAGGAATGAATGGGTTGGTCGGAATGCGTTGGCGGCAACGCGGACCGGCCGGGTGTGAACAAGACGTCGAGGCGGACAGAGGCGGGGCGCAG
>JAJYTL010000058.1 GCA_021793055.1 Pseudomonadota bacterium | reverse complement strand
TCGTTCCGGCGGTGACCGAGAACTGATATTTGCAGCCGTTGCACTTCCAAACCGGCCGGGTGGAAAGGGCATGAACGGTAAGGCAGCCGCAACGAGGGCAATACGGCTCGCCGCCGTTATTGGCCCAGCGGATCGCCTGAAACTTGGCCCGCGCCTCTTCTTCCGACATCCGCGCAACGGACGCTAGGCTCAGCGTCTTTGCGGCAGGAGAGAGAAGGAAGTGTTGGGCCACTGAAAGCACCACATTCGATGTTTAACAGCATCGAATGTAGTGCACACGCCGTCTCTTGTCAATGCAAATAACATCGTTTATGATGTTTTTAGCACTGATTTAGGAGACGCATGTTGGCTGTCAAGACAAATGATGACTGGCAAGCACAGGTGAAGGGGCTTCTCAAGGCTGAACTAAAACGGCGGAACCTGAGCTATGCCGATCTAGCTGATAAGCTTGCTGAGATCGGCGTCAGAGATAGCGAGCGGAATATATCCAATAAGATCGCGCGAGGCAGCTTTACGGCTGTGTTTTTTATTCAATGTCTGGAAGCAATTGGATGCCGTATGCTTCATTTGTCGGATTAACAAATCTAGGGGGGAATGATTGTGCTGACGCACATTAGGCAAGTGCTGCGCCGATCATTCTTATTTTTAGGAATTGCGCTCTTGTTGTTTATAGGATCAATTTCTCAGTCATTCCGGCAATGTACGGCTAATTATGATCAGAATTACGGCTACAAAAACGCAGAAAAGTCTCAACAGTTGGTACAGGCTACTTTTATAGAAAGAATTCGGATATTTCTTGACTGCGAGTGGGGATTTTTTTCCGATCACAGTGTTTTCATGACTGCCATCGCCACGGTTGTCATCGCGTGGTTTACTATTAACTTGGGTCGGGAGGCTAGCGAACAGGCGCGACTTATACGCCGACAAAACGAAATTACAGAAATATTGGAGCGTGCTTTCATTACTGTGGAGCCCAATGGAGTCACAGGATTCCATGAACCACGCGCGATTGGTCGCGTAATCATGAGGAATACAGGTGGTCTTCCGGCGACCAGGATGCGGTGGCATATCGACATGGAAGTTGATTCCAATAAAGTACGGAAAAAATTCCCAATCGGGGACCTTGATATTCCCGACAGCACGAATTTGCTCGCTCCCAAAGCAACGATGCCGAGATTCGTTGCTGCTGACTTGAAGGAGAGAACCCGTCTCGTTACTTCTGATAAAGGGGCACTTTTTATCTGGGGAATAGTCTACTACAGGGACGGATTTGGCAACGAAAGGTGGACCAAGTTCTGCCATCGGTACGAACAGGACTGCATGGACAAAACGGGGATGGATGCACTTGGCGGCGACAATGCTAGACAGCATCAATATGGAAACGGCACAGACGAAGATGAAAAGCTGCGCTCGCCCAGATAAAGCAAACCATTTATTCATCGGGCCGTCCCCATGGGGCGCACCAAAACATCGCAGCTACGGGCTTCGACGCACCTCCTTTTGAATAGACCGGTGAGACAGCGGCATAATTCCGCAAATAGGCGGTGTTATGTAGCAAGCTCACCTAACAGGCGGCTCGACGGGGATAATCGGCGACCAAAATGGTGCGCCGGAGCGACTCCGGTTCGCCCCCCACTCGCGCCCGTGGCGCGCGGGCCACGGCGCCCCAATTCTTTCTATTCTTTGACCAAGATCAAGGTGGCGCGGCCAGGGCTGCGCCAGCTTGGCGCCATGAGCCTTGGGGATATCGTCATCATCGCGGAGAGGATGGTCGCGGCCTTCGGGCCGGGCGCGGCGCCGGTGATGGAGGCCCGCGCGGTCGGCCATATGCGGGCCGGCGATGCGGCCGGGGCGGAGTTCTGGTCGCGGATCGCCGAGGCCGTGCGCCTCCTCGGCGGCGGGCGACGGCAACCGCGGTAGTTTCGCGATCGCAGCCGGCGCGTTTACCATAATCTGGAGTAATCGCCGCCGTTGCTGCGGCGCGGTATAGTAAACGTGATGCTTTTACCTTGGTCTGCATCCAGAACGCAAAAGATATGGCGCTCCGTGCGCGGGCGTATCCTTGATCTGTCTGATATTTATATTTTTTTTGCCGTAGTTGATCGCGGTCAAACGCTCTGGTTATTGTTGTGCTATGCAATATGCATGAGCGTGGGGGATGTGGTCGCAATCGCCGAGAAGATGGTCGCCGCCTTTGGAAACCAGGCGGGGGCGATCATGGAGGCCCGCATTCACGGCCACATTCGCGCCGGTGACGACGCCGGGGCGGAATTTTGGGGCCGCATCGCCGCCGCGGTGCGGGTGCTCGACAACCGGACCTTGCTGCCGTTCGAACCGTCCGCCGGCGACGCGCCGTGAGCGGGCGGCCCTAACGCGCCGGCGCGGCGGCGGGCGCGTGCCGCGCCCTTGTTTCACGTGAAACATTAAGAGCAGGCTTTGACTTCGCGGTGGCGCGCGGCTAGGTTCCGCGCCATGTCGAAGGCAGACGTCATCGTCATCGGCGGCGGCCACGCGGGCGCCGAGGCCGCCGCGGCCGCGGCGCGGCTCGGCGCCAGGACCCTGCTCCTCACCCACAAGCGCGCGACCATCGGCGAGATGTCGTGCAATCCCGCCATCGGCGGCCTCGCCAAGGGCCATCTGGTGCGCGAGATCGACGCCCTAGACGGCGTCATGGGCCGCGTCGCGGACGCCGCCGGCATCCAGTTCCGGCTGTTGAACCGCAGCAAGGGCCCGGCGGTGCGCGGGCCCCGCGCCCAGGCCGACCGCAAGCTCTATCGCCAGGCGATGCAGGCGGCGCTCGCGGCAATTCCGGGCCTCGATGTCGCCGAGGCCGCGATCGAGGACCTGATCGTCACGGACGGCCGGGTTGCCGGCGTCGTCCTCGCCGACGGCGGGGAGGTCCGCGCAGCGGCCGTGATCCTCACCACCGGCACCTTCCTGCGCGGGCTGATCCATGTCGGCGCCGAAACGACGCCGGCCGGCCGGGTCGGCGAAGCGCCGGCCTTGGGTCTCTCCAAGGCCCTCGCCCGGCTCGGATTCGCCTTGGGCCGGCTCAAAACGGGAACGCCGCCGCGACTCGCCGGAAACTCTATCGATTGGGCCGGACTCGCGGTGCAAAACGGCGACGATCCCCCCGTTCCGTTCTCCTTTCTGACCGCGGCGATCAAGAACCCGCAGGTCGCCTGCCACGTCACCGAGACGACGCCGGCCAGCCACGCCCTGATCCGCGCCAATCTCCATCTCGCGCCGATCTATTCCGGGCAGATCGAGGGCACCGGGCCGCGCTATTGCCCATCGATCGAGGATAAGGTGGTGCGCTTCGCCGCGCGCGAGCGCCACCAGATTTTTCTTGAGCCGGAAGGCCTCGATGACGACACCATCTATCCCAACGGCATCTCGACCTCGCTGCCGGGCGAGGTGCAGATCGCGCTGCTGAAAACCATTCCGGGGCTCGAAAAGGCGCGCATGATCCGCCCCGGCTATGCCGTCGAATACGATTTCGTCGACGCCCGCGAGCTGTTTCCGACGCTCGAAGCCAAGCGCGTGCCGGGGCTCTTCCTCGCCGGCCAGATCAACGGCACCACCGGCTACGAAGAGGCCGCGGCGCAGGGCCTGATCGCCGGGCTCAACGCGGCGCTGAAGGCCGGCGGCGCCACGGCGGGCTTCGTGCTCGACCGGGCGGACGCCTATATCGGCGTTCTCATCGACGATCTGGTGACCCGTGGCACGGCCGAGCCCTACCGCATGTTCACCTCGCGCGCGGAATACCGCCTAAAGCTTCGTGCCGACAACGCCGACCAGCGCCTGACGCCGCGGGGCATCGCCCTCGGCGCGGTCGGGCGCGAGCGCGAAAACCGCTTTACCGCCAAGGCCTTGGCCTTGGACGAGGGGCGCGCCTTGGCGCGCCGTCTGGAACTGACGCCAAAGGCCGCCGCCGCCGCCGGCATTCCAGTGAACCAGGATGGCGTGCATCGCTCCGCCGCCCATCTCCTGCGCTATCCCGAGGTCACGGTGGCGACGCTTGCCCGCATCTGGCCGGAATTTGCCGGCATGGCGCCCGAAATCGCCGAGCAGCTCGAAATCGACGGCCGCTATGCCGGCTATGTCGAGCGCCAGGACGCCGATATCGCCGCCTTCCGCCGCGACGAGGCGCTGAAGCTGCCGGCCGATCTCGATTACGCCGCGATCGGCGGCCTCTCTATCGAGGCGCGGGAAAAACTCGCCCGCATCCGGCCGCAGACCCTGGGCCAGGCCGGGCGGATATCCGGCGTCACCCCGGCGGCGCTGTCCGCCCTGCTTGTGCATGTCCGCCGGGCGCGCCGGACCGCGGCGCTTGGCGCCTGAGCCGGGCGCTTCCGCCATTGCCCGCGATCCCCATCTCCCTCGATCCCGCCGCGCCCTTCGGCCCGGCCGAGTTTCAGGCGCTGCTTGATGTTTCACGTGAAACATTGGCAGCCTTCGAGACTTACGCCGAGCTTCTGCGCCGCTGGCAGAAGGCGATCAACCTAGTCGGACCGAAGACCCTGGATCAGTTGTGGCGGCGGCATTTCTACGATTCCGCCCAGCTTCTCCCCCTCGCCCCGCCAGGCGCCAAGGTGTGGATCGATCTCGGCTCCGGCGCCGGCTTCCCCGGCCTGGTGCTGGCGCTGCTTGGCGCCGCCGAGGTGCATCTGGTCGAGAGCGACGGCCGCAAGACCGTGTTCCTTGAGGAAACCGCCCGCATCCTCAAGCTTCCGGTCACCGTCCATCGCGGCCGCATCGAAAGCCTCATTGGCCTGCCCGCACCCGACGTCATCACCGCCCGCGCCCTGGCGCCGCTCTCCAAGCTCTTGGATTACGGCGCCCGCCTCGCCGGCCGCGAGACCGTCGGCCTCTTCCTCAAGGGGCAGGATTTCGAGAAAGAATTGACGGAGGCCGGCAAATCCCGGACACTCGCGCTCGACCGCCTTGCCAGCCAGTCCGACCCCGCCGGGGTGATCCTGCGCATCAAAAGGTTCGGCCATGCCTGATTGCCCCATCCCCGCCGCGCTCGATGCCTGACGCGCCCCATGCCTGACGCGCCCGTGTTCGCCGCCCAAAAACGCCGCATCCTCGCCATCGCCAATCAGAAGGGTGGCGTCGGCAAGACCACCACGGCGATCAATCTCGCGACGGCGCTCGCCGCCGTCGGCGAGAAGGTGGTCCTGGTCGACCTCGATCCGCAGGGCAATGCCTCGACCGGCCTTGGCATCGACCGCGCCGCCCGCAGCCGCCATATCTACGACGTGCTCACCGGCGAGATCGACCTGGACCAGGCGGCGCTCGCGACCGCTGTGCCCAATCTTTTCATCGTGCCCTCGACCACCGATTTGACCAGCGCCGAGATCGAGCTGGCCAGCCTGCCGAACCGCAACCACCGGTTGCATATCGCCTTCCGCACCGCCGCCGCCAGCTATCAGCACATCCTCATCGACTGCCCGCCCTCGCTCGGCCTCCTGACCTTGAACGCGCTGGTCGCGGCCGACGCCGTGCTCGTGCCGCTGCAATGCGAGTTCTTCGCCCTCGAAGGCCTGAGTCTGCTGCTGAAAACTATCGAGGGCGTGCGCGCGGCGCTCAACCCGGCCCTCGCGGTGCAGGGCGTCGTGCTCACCATGTACGACCAGCGCAACAAGCTCACCGACCAGGTGGCGCAGGATGTGCGCCAGCATCTCGGCGAGGTCGTCTACGACACCGTGATCCCGCGCAACGTCCGCGTCTCGGAGGCGCCGAGCCACGGTAAGCCGGCGCTGATCTACGATCCCCATTGCGCCGGGACCGAAGCCTATATCAAGCTCGCGCGCGAGATGCTTCGCCGCGAACGCCAGGTGGATGCCGCATGAATCCCCGCATGAGCGACGATCCCGCAAAACGCAAAGGCCTCGGCCGCGGCCTTTCGGCGCTGATCGGCGACGATCCCATCGTCGCCATCGCCAAGGCGGAAAAGGAAAGCGTCAAGACGCTCCCCATCGCCGAGATGGCGCCGAGCCCGCTCCAGCCGCGCCGTCATTTCGACGATCAGGCGATCGAAGATCTCGCGCAGTCGATCCGCGAAAACGGCATCCTGCAGCCGATCCTGGTGCGCGCGCGGCGCGTCGGAGATCCCGCCTTCGAGATCATCGCCGGCGAACGGCGCTGGCGGGCGGCGCAGCGCGCGCAGCTGCATCAGGTGCCAGTGATCGTCACCGAGATCGACGACCGCACCGCGCTCGAAATCGCCCTGGTCGAAAATATCCAGCGCCAGGACCTGACGCCGATCGAGGAGGCGCGCGGCTACCAGCGCCTGCAGACCGAATTCGCCTATACCCAGGAACAGCTCGCCGAGCGCATCGGCCGCAGCCGGTCCGACATCGCGAACCGCTTGCGGCTGTTGTCGCTACCGCCGAGCGTGCAGGCGATGATCGAGGATGGGCGCCTCAGTGCCGGCCACGGCCGCGCCTTGATAAGCACCCGCGATCCGGAAGCGCTGGCGCGCGAGGTGGTCCACCGCGGCCTCAACGTCCGCCAGACCGAGCACATGGTGGCCGCTCTCGCCAAGCCGCGCGCCGCCGGCGCCGGCGGCAAACCCGCCGCCATGGATGCCGACACCGCGGCGCTTGCCCGCCGCTTCGCCGATCGCCTCGGCGTCAAGGTCGAGATCCGCGACCACGCGGGCAAGGGCGAACTTCGCCTGCGCTATCGCTCGCTCGAGGAGTTCGACCGGCTCTGCCGCCAGATTCTCGGCCCCGACGCGCTCGGCTAGCGCCGCGTTGTCGCCGCCGCCTACGCTACCCACGATCGAGAACGGCGAGGCTCCGCGCCCGCCGCGCGGCCGGTTGCGCGCCGCGCTCGCGATCTACGCCGAGCCCCGCGTCCTCGCGCTGCTCTTTCTCGGCTTCGCTTCCGGCTTGCCGCTCGCCCTCACCGGCCAGACCCTGGTCGTGTGGATGGCGCAATCCGGCGTCACGCTGACCGTCATCGGCCTGTTCGCGCTGGTTGGCCTCCCCTATGTGCTGAAATTCCTCTGGGCGCCGGTGTTCGACCGCCTCGCGCTGCCCGGCCTCACCGCGCTGCTCGGGCGTCGGCGAAGCTGGCTGATCGCGACCGAGATCGCGCTTATCCTCGCCCTCGTCGCGCTCGGCGCCAGCACGCCGGCCCTGCATCCGGCGCGCGTCGCCGCCCTCGCGCTGCTCGTCGCCTTCTGCTCGGCGAGCCAGGACACGGTGATCGACGCCTTCCGCGTCGAAAGCCTGAGCGAGCCGCAACAAGCCGCCGGCATGGCGAACTACGTCGCGGGCTATCGCGTGGCGCTTCTGGTCGCCACCGCCGGCGCCTTCGAGATCGCCTCCCGCCTGCAGCACGGCGGCTTCCCGGGCCGCGCCGGCTGGCGCCTCACCTACGACGTCATGGCGGCCTTGCTGCTGGTCGGCATCGTCACCGCGCTCCTGTCGCGCGAGCCGGCCAACGGCCCCGCGCGGCCGGACCCGAGCGCCGCGCGCCATCCCTTTCTCCGGCGGCTCAAGCTCGCGGTGGCCGATCCCTTTCTCGACTTCCTGACCCGCCCGGCGTGGCTTTCGATTCTTCTTTTCGTGGTCCTGTTCAAGCTCTCCGACGCCATGGCCGGGGCGATGACGGCGCCGTTCGTTCTCGCCCTGGGGTTCTCCAAGGTCGACTTCGGCCGGGTGGTCAAGGTGTTCGGCTTTGGCGCCACCTTGCTCGGCGGCTTCGCCGGCGGCAGCGTGCAGCGGCTGATCGCGCTCCGCCGCAGCCTTTGGCTCGCCGGCCTGGCGCAGATGCTGGCGCTCCTCACGTTCGTCTGGCTCGCCGCGACCGGCCGCCATCTTCCGGTTCTCGCCGCGGTCATTGCCATAACAAATTTCACGGACGGTCTTGGGACCGTCATATTCGTCGCATATCTTTCGGCCCTGTGCGAGAATCGCAGTTACACGGCGACCCAATATGCCTTGCTTTCGGCGCTATCCGCCGTCGGCCGCACGATTCTGTCGGCCGGCACCGGTTGGCTCGCCGCCACCACAGGTTGGTCACATTTTTTCCTGCTTAGCACCTTGGCCGGGATTCCCGGCCTCATTCTTTTGTGGCGGATCGGACACACGATCCGCGACCGCGAGGCGTTTGACCCCTCGCTCGGGCCGGCCTAGACTCGATTCCACGCTCAAGCCATGGGCCACCGTCCGCCTTTTAAACAGACCTTGCGATTTCGCTACCCGGAAATCCCGGTTGGAAAGGGCTGAGCCGCCATGCCATCCATTCGTTCGCAACACTCGTCCGATGCCGCGCCCGCGGTGCCGCGATCCGCGCCGCGCAAAAGCCGCCCCAAGCTCCGCCTCGTTGCCGCCGGCGGCGTCTTACTCAAGGACCTGACGCTCCGCTTCGGCAGCAAGATTCTCGCGCGCTTCTCGCTCTATCGCGGCCGCGCCAAAGCGCTGCAGCCGCTGCGCGATACGCTGCCGAACCGCAAGGCCCTGCCCGCCGCCACCGCGCCGGCATGGCGGCTTTCGGTCGGCGAGGGCCGCTTCGAAATCCGTCTCACCCGCAACGCCGCCGATATCGACGCGGCGCAGGCGCTGCGCTACGAAGTCTTCCACGAGGAAATGGGCGCCACGGCAAACGCCGAAATGATCGCGCGCCGCCGCGACTTCGATCGCTTCGATCCGATCTGCGATCATCTGCTCGTTCTCGATCACGCGCGCCCGGTCGGCCAGACGGTGATCGGCACCTATCGCCTGCTGCGCCAGAAGGTGGCGGAGGCGAATTTCGGCTTCTATTCGGCGGCGGAGTACGACCTCTCGCCGCTGCTCGCCGCGGTGCCCGACGGTGGGCTGCTCGAGCTCGGGCGCTCCTGCGTCCACCCCGCCTATCGCACCAACGCGACGATCCAATTGCTG
Organism: Pseudomonadota bacterium; assembly: GCA_021793055.1. GTDB lineage: Bacteria > Pseudomonadota > Alphaproteobacteria > Ferrovibrionales > Ferrovibrionaceae > JAJYTL01. The sequence continues at coordinate 4,438 of JAJYTL010000058.1, read as the reverse complement.
TGGCGCGGCATCGCGACCTATCTCGCCGATCACGGCATCACCTACATGTTCGGCTGCGCCAGCCTCCCCGGCGTCGACGCCGATGCCCTGGCCGTGCCGCTCTCCTTCCTGCATCACAACCATCTCGCGCCCGAACCTTTGCGCGTGCGCGCGCTGCCCGAGCGGTTCGTCGCCATGGACAAGCTGCCGGCGGCGGAAGTGCCGCCGAAGCGCGCGCTTCGCGCCTTGCCGCCGCTGATCAAGGGCTATCTTCGCCTCGGCGCCTATATCGGCGCGGGCGCGGTGGTCGATCACGAGTTCCGCACCACCGACGTCTTTATCTTGCTTCCGGTGAGGCGGATCAGCGAAAACTATTCCCAACACTTCGAGCGCGCCACCGCCGCCGACATCCAGCGCTGACGGCCGCGGCGAAGTGCGCCGGCGATCACGCCAGGGAGGAAACATGGCCGCCTATCTCGTCGCCAACGTCGATGTCCTCGACCCCGAGGAATACAAGACCTACGTCGCCAAGGTGCCGCCGACGATTGCCAAGTTCGGCGGCAAGTATCTCGCCCGCGGCGGTAAGGCCATCCATCTCGAAGGCACGGAAAAGCCGCACCGCATGGTGATCCTGGAATTTGCCGATCTTGACACCGCGAAGCGCTGGTACGATTCGTCCGAGTACCAGGAAATCCTGCCGATCCGTCTCCGCGCCTCGCGCTCACACGCGGTCCTCATCGACGGCGCCTAGGACATGGCCTGCGAAGCCAGCCCCACGTTTCAGTTCGGATCGCGCGCCACGTGGTTGCGATCGCGCGCGATGGCATAAGGGAGACACGCCGTGACCGTCGAAGCCCTGCGCACGCCGGAAGACCGCTTCCGCGATCTTCCCGGCTTCCCCTATGCGCCGCGTTATCTCTCGCTGGAAGGTTTCGGTGATCTTCGCCTCGCCTGCATCGACGAAGGTCCGCACGACGCCGCGACCACGTTTCTCTGCCTGCACGGCCAGCCCACCTGGTCCTATCTCTATCGCCGCATGATCCCGATCTTTCGCGCCACCGGCGCGCGGGTGGTGGCGCCGGATTTCTTCGGCTTCGGGCGCTCCGACAAGCCGATCGACGATGCCGTCTACACCTTCGACTTTCATCGCCGCAGTCTTCTCGCCTTGATCGCGACGCTCGATCTTCGCCCCGTCGTCCTCGTGGTGCAGGACTGGGGCGGTCTTCTCGGCCTCACTTTGCCGATGGAAATGCCGCAGCGCTTCCGCGGCCTCCTCGTGATGAACACCGCGCTCGGCACCGGCGACACCGATTTGTCGGAAGGCTTCCTCGCCTGGCGCGCTTGGTCCAACGCCCATCCCGACATGGCGATCGGCCGCATGATCGGGCGCGCCTGTCCGCATCTCTCGCCGGCCGAGGCCGCCGCCTACGACGCGCCCTATCCCGATGCCCGCTACAAGGCCGGCGTCCGCCGCTTTCCCAATCTGGTTCCCGACCGTCCCGACGCGCCGGGCGCCGCGCTCTCGCGCCAGGCCCGCGACTTCTGGCAAAATGATTGGGCCGGCTCAAGCTTCATGGCGATCGGCGCCAAGGATCCGGTGTTGGGCGAGCCGACCATGCGCGCCCTGCATCGCGTCATCCGCAATTGCCCGGAGCCTCTGGTCCTGCCCGAGGCCGGCCATTTCGCGCAGGAATGGGGCGAGCAGATCGCGCCGCCGGCGCTTCGCGCCCTCGGTCTCGTCGGCGCGGAAGGTGGCGCCGGACGCTGAATCGAACACGCCGCTTCCCGGTGATGCCTTCGCCGGCAAGATCACATTGGTTCTCGGCGTCGCGCCGAAGCCGGACGCGCCGCTCGCGGGCGGGCGCGAGAGCCCCTTCAACGCCTACGGCCGCCTGATCGCCCTTGCCCTCGCCGCGCAAGGCGCGCGGGTCTTCGCCGTCGATCCCATCGCCGCGGCGGCCGCGAGCCTGGTCGCCGAAATCCGCCAGGCCGGCGGCGAGGCCGCCGCCTGGGCCGCCGACATGACCGACGCGCCGCAGCTCGTCGCCATGACCGGTGGGTTGCAGATGGTCTACGGCGCTTTCGATCTGGCGTTCTTCGACAGCGCCGCGATCCTGCCGACGGCGCGGCTCACGCAAGCGGCGCCGGACCGGCAAAGCTTGGAACGGCTCGCCCGGTTTGCGCTTGAGCAGATCGCGGCCGAGGTGCTGCCGACGGCGACATCGGCGGCCTTCGTCGCGTTGCCGATGGCGATCGATCCGCTTCCCGGCCCGCGCGCCGGGCCGCGCTACGCACCCTGTCCTTCGGCGCTCGAACAAACGCTTAAAATGATCACGAAAAATTTTCTGCCGCCCGGGTCCGAAGCACCCGCGCGCGAGATCGACGGCGAGATCTGGCGTATCGAGGGCGGGCTTCGGGCGCGGGATGGCGCGCGCCCTTAAGCCGCGCTCGCCGTTCCGATGACTTGGCGCACGATCGCGTCCGAAAGGCGCGTCCGCTTTTCGGGGTCGCGCTCTAGCTGCGCGCCGCGACCTTCGCTCCGACGACCTTCGCCAGGGCGGCTTTCGGCAGCAACAGCCAATAGCGGCCCTGCTGTTTCATCTCGCCGGCGAGCGCCGCCGCGCGCGGACCCTTGCCCCAATAGAAATCGCCCCGCACGGGACCGCGGATCGCGCCGCCGGTATCCTGGGCGATCATCAACCGGCGGAGCGGCACGGTCTCGCCCGGCCGGCGCAAGGACGGCCGCGTCGTCGCCAGCCAGATCGGGATGCCATAGGGGATGAAGCGGTGATCGACCGCGAGCGAGCGGCGTGCCGTCAATACCGCGCCGCTGGCGCCGACCGGCCCCGAGGTATCGAGCTTGCGGAAGAAGACATAGGAACGGTCCATTTCCATCAGCGGCGCGGCTTGGCGCGGATGCCGCTCTAGCCACGCGCGGATGCTCTGCAACGACACCGTCTCCCGCGTCAGGATGCCTTTCTTGATCAAGTCGTGGCCGATCGCGTAGTAATCGCGCCCGTTATCCGCCGCATAGCCGACCTGAAGCGTCCCTTGCGGCAATTCGATCTCGCCCGAGCCCTGAATCTGCATGAAAAAGGCGGCGATCGGATCGGCCACCCAGGCCAGTACCGGCGCTTTGCCCTTGAGCGCGCCGCGGTCGATCGCGGCGCGATCGGGAAAGGGCAGAAGCCGCCCGTGCGAGACCCGCCCGGCGATATGGTCGCCCTTGAGCGAGCTGCGGAAGCGGCCGAGATCAACGGTGACGAGATCCGGCGGCCGGCCATAGATCGGGATCGTGAAACGGCCCTCGGGCGTCAGCCGGCCGGCCAGCGAAACCTGATAATAGCCGGTGAAAAGGCCGTCCGCCCGGTCCCGGTCGCGCGCCGCGTAAGGGGTGAAGAAACGCTCGAAAAACACCCGCGCCGCAGTTTCATCGCTGGTCCCGACGGCCGCCGCTGCGGCGCAGATCGGCCGCCAGTCCGCCGCCTTGCCGGCCAAGCCGAGATCGGTCGCCGGCGGCAGGCGGGCGAAGATCTTGCAGCTTTGCAGCAAGGCCGGGATGGCGGCGGCGAGCTTGTCCACTCGCCAGCCCGGCAGATTGGCGAAACGGCTTTGCCGCAGCGCGAGCTTCGACGGCAAGACCGTCGTCGGCCGGGTCAGCCACCAGGCCGCGACAACAATAAACAGGGCGCCGAAAAGCGCCACAAGGCCGTACAGGAACCCCGGAGACGGAAACCGCCGCGTCACCGATCAAGCCGGAACGCTGGTTCCGATCAAAAGCCAGTTCGGATCGCGGGCCCGAACGTCGCGCGCGAAGCCCCAGATATCGGTGACTTCGTCGATGCCGGCCAGGCTGCCGGCGATGATCTGGCCCTCCGCGTTGCGCGTGATGCGGGTCAATTCGGCGACGAATTTGACCGTGATCTCGGCGCTACGGTCTTTCATGCCGGCATCGACAATGTCCGCCGCCTTCAGGCGCACGACGTGGGTTTCCTCGGTTTCCTTGGCGGCGAGGCGCTGATCGATGACCTGGCAGAAGCTGTTGTAGACGTCGTCCGCGAGCAGCGGGCGGAGCTCCGCCTTGTTGCCGGCGGCGAAGGCCGTGACGATCGCCTCGTAAGCGGCCTTGGCTCCCGCGACGAAAGCGGCGGCGTCGAAATCCGCATCCGCCGCCTTGATGCGCGCGAGCCCGGTGGCGACCGGACCCTCGGCCGGCGCCGGCAGCGGCGGAATTTCCCGCATCGCCCGCTCCGGCTGGCCGGCGCCCGGCGCCACGGACGGCGGGTTCTGCTGCTCGTGGCCAATGCGCCGGCCGAGCACGGCGCGCAAGCGCAACAGGATGAAGCCGGCCACCATCGCGAGGAGGATGATTTCGAGAAGGCTTGATTCGTTCATATCGGCTGTTGCCTCGCCGGCTTGAGATCCCGAGCGCCCCTCGTCCCCCCGGATGTCCCGAAAC
>JAJYTL010000057.1 GCA_021793055.1 Pseudomonadota bacterium | reverse complement strand
ACCACCGTGGTACCGGTGACGTAGCCGCCGAAACGGTCGGAAAGCACCGCCGTCGCCATTGCCGCGATATCGTCCGCGACCGCCATGCGGCCGAGCGGAATGCGCGAGACCAGCGCCGGATTGGGCACGAAGCCGCCGCCGGAGACGGCGCCGGGCGCCAGCGCGTTGACCCGGATCCCCTTCGGCCCCAAGGCCCGCGCCAGTTCCTTCATCACCATGGTAGTGCCGGCTTTCGAGGCGCTGTAGTGCGGCAGATTGCGCGGGGTTTCCGCGTGAAGCGAGGTGATGAACAGGATGCGGCCGGCGATCCCGGCGTCCATCATGTGCCACCCGGCGCGACGCCCGAGCCGGAAACCGGCTTTGAGATTGACGGCGACCATCTCCTCCCAGACCGCATCGGACACTGCGAAATAGGTATCCGCCTCGCGCCGAGGCGGGCTCGCGCTATGGACCAGGATGGAAATCCGCCCGAGCTTCGCGAGCGCCGCGTCGAACAGCCGGTCCGGGCCGTCGCCGGCCGCGAGATCGGCGGCGATGAAATCGGCCCTGCAGCCGGCCTTGACCAGATCGGCGGCCGCCGCCGCGCCGGCCATGGCGTCGATATCGGCCAGGACCACGGCGACGCCCTCTTTCGCCAAGCGCGCCGCGATCGCGCGCCCGATGCCCTTGGCCGCGCCGGTGACCAAGGCCGTGTCGTTCCGAAACAACTCCAATTCCGCCATTTCCCCCCAACTCCCGCTTTGCGCCGGTTGTCGGCGGCCATTAAACCGCCCGCCCTGACGCGACGCAAGACGAAGCCGCCGAAGCGGATTTCATCCCCGTGCCGCTTCGTGTAGCCTCGGCCGCGGCTCCGACATCGCGCGCGAAGGCCGACCGCAGGAAACAGGATTCGATGACTGAGATATTCCAGACCCTCGACCGCCATTACCGCTATGTCGTTCTCGCCGCCTCGATCGCGCTGCTGCTGATCGGCAACGGCACCATCTTCGCCCTGGTGGTGGCGCTGAAGCCGATCGCGCTCAGCTTCCATTGGCCGCGCGAGGTGCCCTCGCTCGCCTATTCGATGCAATATATCGGCGGCGGGCTCGGTGGCATCGCCATGGGCCACTGGCTCGACCGCATGGGCATGGGCTGGCCGGCGCTGATCGGCGCGATCATGCTCGGGCTGGGCGCCGTGGCGGCGAGCCTGGTGCGGAACCAACTTGAGCTTTACCTGGTGTTCGGCGTGATGTCGGGCTTCTTCGGCCAGGCGACCCTGTTCTCGCCGCTGCTCGCCAATATCATCCGCTGGTTCGACAAGGGCCGCGGCACCGCCACCGGCCTGGTGGCGAGCGGGCAGAGCCTGGCCGGCGTGCTGTGGCCGCCGACCTTCCAATATTTCTATAGCCGGATCGGCTGGCGCGAGACTTTCTTCTGGTTCGGCATCTTCTCGCTCGTCACCATGGTGCCGCTCAGCCTGATCATGCGCCGCGAGCCGCCGGGCGCGCGCCCGGCCAGCGACGCCGACAAGCCCGCACCGACCATCGCCCGACCCGCTGCCGCGGCCGCAACCGCGGCGCCGCCGAGCCTGTTGTTGCCGACGCTTTGCGCCGCCGTCTTTTGCTGCTGCACGGCCATGTCGGTGCCGATCTCGCAGATCGCCGCCTACGCAAGCGACATCGGTATCGCCGCCGAGCACGCGGCGGAACTGCTCTCGATCATGCTGTTCGCGAGCTTCCTCGCCCGCATCGCCGGCATCGGCCCGATCGCCGACCGCTATGGCGGACTGGTGTCGCTATTCGTCTTTTCCAGCCTGCAGGCCTCAATGCTGCTGCTCCTCGCCGTGACGCACGATCTCGTCGCGCTGTTCGCCGTCGCGGCCGCGCTCGGATTCGGCACCGGTGGCATTGTGCCGTCCTACCCAATGATCGTGCGCGAGTTCCTGCCCGCGCATCAGACCGGACGCCACACCGGCACGGTGCTGCTCTTCGCCTCCGCCGGCATGGCCTTCGGCGGCTGGCTCGGCGGCTTTGTCTACGACCGCACCGGCGCCTATACCCTCGCCTTCCTGATCGCCTTCGCCTTCAATCTCGGGAATCTAGCCGTGATCGGTAGCCTGATCTACCGCGCGCGGCACCATGTCCTGGCCCGCGGCGCGGCCTGAGGCCGCGCCGCGATCCGCCCGCCGCCGGAAAGCGCCGCCCGAAACAGAACGGGCGGCGCGACCGTAGCCGCCCCGCCCGACATGTCATTGCGTCGCGCCGCGCTTCAGTCCGCCGCCGCGCCTTCGTCCTCGTCATCGCCGTGACCGTCGGCGATCGCCGCCGCCAGCAGCCCGGCGTTGCGGCGAATATCGGCCTCGATCGTCCGGGCGATTTCCGGATTGTCCTTGAGGAACTGTTTCGCCGCCTCGCGGCCCTGACCGACGCGCTGGCTATCGTAGGAGAACCAGGCACCGGATTTCTCGACCACGCCGGCCTTGACGCCGAGATCGATCAGCTCGCCGACCTTCGAGATGCCCTCGCCGTACATGATGTCGAACTCGACCACCTTGAAGGGCGGTGCCACCTTGTTCTTCACCACCTTGACCCGGGTCTGGTTGCCGACCACCTCGTCGCGATTCTTGATCGCGCCAATGCGGCGGATATCGAGGCGGACCGAGGCGTAGAACTTCAGCGCGTTGCCGCCGGTGGTGGTTTCCGGGTTGCCGAACATGACGCCGATCTTCATGCGGATCTGATTGATGAAGATCACCGTGCCGTTCGAACGCGCGATCGAGGAAGTGAGCTTGCGCAGCGCCTGGCTCATGAGCCGGGCCTGCAAGCCGACATGGGTGTCGCCCATCTCGCCCTCGAGCTCGGCCTGGGGCACCAGCGCCGCGACGCTGTCGATCACCAGCACGTCGATCGCGCCCGAGCGTACCAGGGTATCGGCGATTTCGAGCGCCTGCTCGCCGGTGTCGGGCTGGGAGATCAGAAGATCCTCGATCTTGACCCCGAGCTTGCGGGCATAGGCCGCATCGAGCGCATGCTCGGCGTCGATGAAGGCGCAGGTCCCGCCCTTGGCTTGGGCCTCAGCCACCGCGTGCAGCGCGAGCGTGGTCTTGCCCGAGCTTTCCGGGCCGTAGATCTCGATGATCCGGCCGCGCGGCAGGCCACCGATGCCGAGCGCGATGTCGAGCGAAAGCGAGCCGGTCGAAATCGCATCGACCTCGACCGCGGTCTCGCGCTGGCCGAGCTTCATCACCGATCCCTTGCCGAAGGCGCGTTCGATCTGGCCGAGCGCGGCTTCCAGGGCCTTGTTTTTATCCATACTACCGGTCTCTTGGCGGTCTTTTTCGACGACGCGAAATTGGGGCAACGTCATTGCCTGTCTCCCTTTATCCCATAGCCGATAGCGCGATGCAAACCCAGCGAGCGAACCGCAAGGACAAGCGGCAGAGCTGCAATGTACACGTTTTGTTCTATTTCGCCAAGAACAAAGTCACGGCCTATGGCAGGGCCACGGCCGGGGCGCGAGACGGAGCTCAACGGGCATGTCGATCATGCAGGCGCGGCCCAACAGGGCTCGGGACGGCGCGAGGGGGCGCGACCGGCGCCTGCCCCCGAAAGACGGCTCTGCGATCATGCGCCAAGTCGTCGTGCGTCAGCGCGCCGCCTCCGGCTGCTCCAGAACCTCCTTCACCTTGCCCGCGAGCTGCTTGAGGCTGAAAGGCTTGGGCAGGAAGCTGAAGGTAACGTCGCGGTCGAGGTTGCGACGAAACGCGTCCTCGGCGTAGCCCGAGATGAAGATGATCTTGATATGCGGCCTGAGCGCGCGCACATGCCGCGAGAGCGTCGGCCCGTCCATGTTCGGCATCACCACGTCGCTGATCAGGACATCGACCGGCCCGGCATGTTCCTGCATCTTCTTCAGCGCGGCCTCGCCCGAGGCCGCCTCGATCACGCGATAGCCCTTGTTGGCCAAGGCCCGGCTGGCGAAAATGCGCACCGCGTCCTCGTCCTCGACGAGCAGCACCGTGCCCTTGCCGGTGAGATCGGCGGCGCGCGGCGGCTCGACGCTCTCGGCCTCCGCCAACGCCTCCTCGGTCGGCCGGTAACGCGGCAGATAGATATGGAAGGTCGTGCCCTGGCCGACGGCACTGGTCGGGAAGATGAAGCCGCCGGTCTGCTTGATGATGCCATAAACGGTGGAGAGGCCGAGGCCGGTGCCCGCCCCGACCGGCTTGGTGGTGAAAAACGGCTCGAAGATATTGCTGAGATTTTCCGGCGGGATGCCGCAACCGGTGTCGATCATCTCGATCAGCACGTATTCGCCGGGCGGCAGCAGCTCGTGGCCGAGGCGGGTCGATTCCTCCGCCGTGACATTGGCCGTGCGCACCGTGAAGGTGCCGCCGCCCGCCATGGCGTCGCGGGCGTTGACCGCAAGGTTGATCACCACCTGCTCGAGCTGGCCCTGATCGACCTTGACTAGGCCGATGTCGCGGCCGTGCACCAGCTTAAGCTCGATGGTCTCGCCCATCAGCCGGCGCAGTAGGTTCGACAGCTCGGCGAGAACGTCGGTCAGTTCGAGAACCTTGGGCCGCAGAGTCTGCTGGCGCGAGAAAGCGAGAAGCTGGCGCACCAGATTGGCGGCGCGGTTCGCGTTCTGCTTGATCTGCATGACGTCGGCGAAGGACTGATCGCCGGGCGGATGGCGCAGCAGCAGCAGATCGCAAAAGCCGATCATCGCAGTCAGCAGGTTGTTGAAGTCGTGCGCGATGCCGCCAGCAAGCTGGCCGACCGCCTGCATCTTCTGGCTTTGCGCAAACTGAAGCTCGAGGTTTTTCTGCTCGGTCGTATCCATGAGATGGAGCAGCAGTCCCGAAACCCCCGCCACCTCGGGATCGAGACGGCTCAGATAGACCTGCACCACCCGCTCGGGCACGCCGGCGAGACGTACCTCGAAGGGGCCGCTCTGCGCCGTCACCGTATTGAGCCGCTCTATGAGCTCGGGCCGGTCGGCCTCGCGCACCAGGCTCTGCAGTTCCTGCCCGCGCCCGCCATCGGCGCTGCCGCCCAGCATGGCGCAGAAGGCGACGTTGGCCTCGATGACGCGGTATTCATCGTCGACCACGACGATGCCGATGGGTGCGAAATTGAAGAAATGGCCGAAATGCGCCTCGGCCTGGCTCAGCGCCTTGCGCCAGGCAAGCTCCTGCGTGAGGTCGTGAACGACGGAGCGGCTTTGCCACGATCCGCCCTCGCCCGAGGGCACCACGTTCTGGGTGATGCGCACCGGCAGCACCTGGCCGTCGCGCCCCTTGAGCCGCGCCTCCTCCGGATCCGGCGTGCCCTCGACGACGCTCTCCTGATCGGGACCCGGCGCGATCACGTCGGAAACCATCAGATTGCCGCGCACCAGTTCCTCCGGCGAATAGCCGAGCCAACCGGCCAGGGTGCCATTGACGAACTGGAAGCGGCCGCTGCGGTCGGCAGAATAGAATCCGACCGGCGCGGTGTCGATGAAGTCGATGAGCTTTTCCTGCTCGGCCTCGATCGCCTCCTGCATCTCGTGCTCGGCGGTCGCGTCCTCGATCCGCCACAACACCGTGCGCGGCGCGCCCTTGATGCTCGCGGCCGAGATCCGGAGCCAGCGGGTCGCGTCGCCGATCCGAAGCGGCACCTCCTCGTGGCCCTTGCCGCCGCCGGCCGCGAGACGCTCGATGCGCCTAAGCCGCTCGCCGATCTCGGGATCGGCGGCGAACTCGGCGACGGAAACCGGCGTCGTCGGCACGTCGATCTCGAGAAGGCCCATGGCGGCGGCGTTGACGTACAGGACCCGGCCGCCCTCGCCCGCGATCATCCAGCCGGTGCCATCGCCGCCGACCGCGAGCGCGAGAAGATCGTCGGGCCGACCGGCGCGAAAGGGCAAGCGGCCGAGCCGCCATACAGTCGATGAAAGAAGGGGCCTGGTCATAGGGGCTCTAGCCTATTTGCGACTGGCGCATGATAACGCAAAGCCGCCGATGCTTCATCCCGACATTCGCCGCGCCGGCGGCCGGCCGCGGTGCTTCAGCTTGAGGACGTAGCTGATGACCTCGGCGACAGCGCGATAATGCTCGACCGGAATTTCCTGGTCGATCGCGCAACTGGCGAACAGCGCCCGCGCGAGCGGCGGGTTTTCCACCACCGGAATATTGTTTTGCTCGGCGATCTCGCGGATGCGAAGCGCGACCAGGTTCTGCCCCTTGGCGAGCACCGTCGGCGCGGACATGGTTTCGCCGTCATATTTCAACGCCACGGCATAGTGGGTCGGGTTGGCGACCACCACGTCGGCCTTCGGCACCGCTGCGATCATGCGCCGCCGACCGCGCTCCATGCGGATCGCCCGGATGCGCGCCCGCACCATCGGATCGCCTTCGCTCTGCTTGCCTTCCTCGCGAAGCTCTTGCTTCGACATCCGCATCTTGCGCGTGAAGCTCCAGCGCTGATAGACGAAGTCGCCGGCAGCGACCAGCGCCATTACCGAAAGCACGGTGGTCAGGAACAGAAGCACCAGATGAAGCGTAAGCTGGAGGAGGGCCCCCATGCCGAGCGCGGTGGCGCCCGGCAGCTTCTGCAACTGAGGCCACAGCACGCGCGCCGCCACGCCGCCGACGATCGTGAGCTTGACCATGCTCTTCCCGGTCTCCAGCAGCCCGGTCCAGGAAAAGATCCGCTTCAAGCCGCTAGTCGGAACGAGGCGCATCAGATCGGGAACCAGGACCTCCATCGAGAAAATCGGCCGGTGCTGGATCACCGTGCCGAGCAGCGCGATGACCGCCTGCAGGATGAAGGCCGGGATCAGGATCGCCGCGACAAAGAGCCCGATACGATGCGCGAGCATGACCAGGCTTCCGGCGTCGACGGGCATGTCCTCGGGCGAGGCAAGGAAGATGGCGAGGCCCTGGCCGAGCCGGGCCGCGATATGGCTCGCGAAGATCGTGACCACCAAAACCATGCCGAGAATCCCGAACCAGGCGGAAACGTCCTGGCTCTTGGTGACCTCGCCTTTGTCCGCCGCCTCGTCGAGTCGGCGCGCAGTCGGTTCTTCGGTTTTTTGCGATGGATCCTGATCGTCGGCCATGGCGCGCCCTTATCGCACCAGGAAGGGCGTGAGGCTCGACTGGTAGTAGTTGAGGAACCAGGTCATGCCAATGCCGATGGAGCCGAGGAGAATGACCAGGGCGCCGAGGATCTGCGCCGGCATCGAGATGAAGGAGATCTGCGCCTGCGGCATCAACCGGTTGAGCGCGCCGATGGCGACGGTGAAGACCAGCCCATAGACGATGAACGGCGCCGCGATCTGGATGCCGATACGAAACGCGCCCGCCACCAGAAGCGTCGCCATATGGGCGAAATCGCCCATCGGCGGCAGCGCGCCCACCGGAAACAGGCGATAGGAATCGGCAAGGGCGCGAAGCATCAGAAGGTGCAGGTTGGTGACGAAGATCAGCACCAGGCCGACGAATCCGAGAAGGCTTGCCAGAAGGGCACTCTGTCCGGACTGCGTCGGATCGAAGAACTGGCCGAAGCCGAGGCCGCTCTGGAACGCCATCACGGTGCCGGCGACCTGCAAGGCCGACAGCGCGAGGCGGCCGATGCCGCCGAGAAGAAGGCCGATCAGGACCTCGCCGAAGATCAGAGGCGCGAGCATGAGCGGCTGCGCCGGCATCGGCGGAATATCCGCGCGCACCACCGAAAACAGCAGCAAGCTGACGAGAAGGGCGAGCGCCATCCGAATCCGCGGGCTTACCGAATTCTCGCCGATCCCGGGCGCCAGCATCAAGGTGGCGCCGACCCGGCTCAAAACGATCAGAAAGGCATAGAGCGTCGCCGGGACGATCTGCACCAGCATCGTCTAGTGCAGGCTCGCGATCCGCGCCGCGATTTGGTTCATGAAGTCGCTCAAGGTCGACATCATGAAGGGCAGGAAGATGAGAATCGCCGCGAACATGGCGAGGATTTTCGGGATGAAGGCGAGGGTCATCTCCTGGACCTGGGTCACCGCCTGCACCATCGAGATCAAGAGCCCGACCACGAGCCCGACCATCATGGCCGGCCCGGCCGCCTCGATCAGTACCCAGATCGCCGAGCGGACGATCGAGATCACTTCGCCCTGGCTCATCCGCGCGGCCTCAGATCGGCATGTTGATGATGGTGTTGTAGGCGGTGATGACGCGGTCGCGGATCGCGACGACCGTGTTCAGGGTGATCTCCGCCTGATTCAACGCGGCGGCGACGTCGGGAAGCGTCGCCTTGCCGGCGACCGCCTGCATCGCCATCGTTTGTTCCTTGTCGCCGGCCGCGGCGGCGCTGTTCAAGACGTTGCCGAGAAGGGTCGAAAAGCTCGGCCCGCCGGCGGCATTGCCCAGGCTCTGGCTCTGGCCTTGCCCCGCGCCTTCCCCGACATTGCCGAGGGCCTTGGCATAGGCGAGCGAGGCTTGAATCGCGCGCAAGTCCATAACCCCGATCCTTCCTACTGCAGCAGGCTGACGGTCTGCATCAGCATCGTCTTGGCGGCATTGACGGCCGACATGTTGGCCATGTAGGAACGCTCCGCCTCGCGCAGATCGACCATTTCGATCAGTGGGTTGACGTTCGGCATCTTGACGTAGCCCTGAGCGTTGGCGGCTGGGTTGCCGGGATCGTAATGCAGCGGAAACGGCGACGGATCGGTGCTCACCCCCGCGACCTGCACCACGTCGGCGCCGACCTTCCTGTCGAAATGATCCTTGAAGCTCACCACCTGGCGGCGATAGGGACTGCCGCCTGGCGTCAACGCGGTGGAATTCGCGTTGGCGAGATTCTCCGAAATCACCTTGATGCGCTCGTCCTGGGCCAGCATGCCCGAGGCGGCGATCGTCATCGAACCGAAAAGATCCATAAAACCCTCCCCTGGCTTACGGAAATCACTGTCGCGGCGGCGCGGCCTAAGGCGTCCCGATGGCGGTGTCGATCATCTTGACCTGCGCGGCATAGAGCTTGGTGGCGGCGGCGTAATCGATCTGGGTCTTGGCAAGTTTCATCATCTGGTTCTCGAGCACGACGCTGTTGCCGGTCGGCGAGGTCTCGGCATCGGCGCTCTGTTTCTGGATCGCGAAGCCGCCCTGCGCCGAGACCGGCGCGATGTCGTTCGCCGCCGTCACCGCCATGGCCAGCGGCGCCGCCGGGGCGGCCGCCCCGCCCTGCAAAAAAGAGCCGAAATTCAGCGGCTTAAGGTCCTTCGGCCGATAGCCTGGCGTATCCGCATTGGCGATGTTCTCGGACAGCACGCGCTGGCGCGTCGCGAGCCAATTCATGCGCTCGAGCAGGGCATTAAAAAGCGGAATCTTGCCAAACCCCATGGTCGCCCACCGGCCTCCTCGCGGTCATTGTGGCGGCGGAGGCTTAACAAGTAGTAAATTCCGCCGCGGAGGGGGCTTGGCGGGCGCGAGCGACGCGCCGACCTGTGGTATGCGCGCGCATCGCCGCCGCGCCGTTGATGAAGGAACCCGTATGTCGCATGTCAAAGTCGGGCTCGCCCTTGGCAGCGGGGTCGCCCGCGGATGGGCCCATATCGGCGTCATCCAGACCCTGCTCGATGCCGGAATCGTGCCCGACATCATCGCCGGAACCTCGATCGGCGCGCTGGTCGGCGGCCTCTATCTGGGCGGCCAACTACCGGCGCTGGAGGACTGGAGCCGGGGCTTGAGCCGGCTCAAGATGACCCGCTACCTCGATTTCCAGTTCGGCGGCGGCGGCCTGATCACCGGCCGCCGGCTGACCGACCTCCTCGAACAGACGGTCGGCGGCCTCCAGATCGAGGAGCTCAGTCACCCCTTCGTCGCCGTCGCGACCGACCTCGCCAACGGCCGCGAGGTCTGGCTGCGCGAGGGCAAGCTGATCGACGCCATGCGCGCCTCCTATGCCCTGCCCGGCCTGTTCACGCCGATCGAGATCGAGGGCCGCTGGCTGGTGGATGGGGCGCTGGTCAATCCGGTGCCGGTCTCGGTCTGCCGGCGGGCCGGCGCCGAGGTGGTGATCGCCGTCGACCTCAATGCCGATAACCCGAGCCGCAGCCCCGCTGGCAACGGCGCCGCCCCGCTGGCGGCGCAAGGCGAGAAGGATATCGCCGACGCCGTGCCGCGCGGGCGCGTCACCGATCTGGTGAAGCGGCAGATTTTCGGCAGCCGGAAAAGCGCGCCCTCGCTTTTCGAGGTCATGGTCGGATCGCTGAACGTGCTGCAGAATCACCTCAGCCGCTCGCGCCTCGCCGGCGATCCGCCGGATATCCTGATGACGCCGCGGCTCGGCCATGTCGGACTGCTCGACTTCCACCGCGCCGAGGAGACCATCGCCGAAGGCGCCGCCGCGGCGGAGCGAGCGTTGACGCCGCTGCGCAACCTCCTTGGCTTCGCTTAGCCGCGGCGCGGGGTCGCGACCCGGCGCCGGCTCACGCCTCGGCGAGCCAGCTCCGGTAATCGGCGCTCAGGCCCTCGACCGAGAGATCGAAAATCCGCTTTCCCGCCTCGCTGTTGGCGAGCGCGGAATCCGAGCCGATGCGCCCGTCCGGAAAGTTGCGGCGGTAGTCCTCGGCGTCGGCAAAGGTGCCGCGCGGCGCGATCCTGGGCTCGAGTGCGCGGCCCGGCTGCGCCCGTTCCGGATGGGCGAACCAGGTGAGCGAGATTTCGGACGGCGTCGCGTGGGTGCCCTCGCCTTCGCCGAAAAGCTCCCGCACCGTCTCCATCAGGCGCGGCGCCTGCCACCAGTTCTTGAGCCGGCATTTGACGCCGGGCGCGCCGCCGGGCGCCTTGAGGCTGGCCTCGGCGTAGATTTCGGAGAAGGCCGCGCCGAGGGATGCGATGTTGCCGCCATGGCCGTTGACGAAATAGAAGCGCTCGAAGCCATGCCGCGCCAGCGAGGCGACGCAATCCCGCACCACCGCGATCAGGGTCGAGGGCCGCAGGCTGATCGAGCCGGGAAAGGCCAAGTGATGCTGCGCCATGCCGATGGGCAGCGTCGGCGCGACCATGGCGGATGCGGCCTCGCCGACGGCGCGGGCGACGATCTCGGCGCAGATCGCGTCGGTGCCAATGAGGCCGATCGGGCCGTGCTGCTCGGTCGAACCGATGGGAACGATGATGCCGCGGCTCCGCCGGAGATAGGCTTCGACCTCTGGCCACGTCTGAAGCTGAAGAAGCATCGTCATCCTGCCTTTCGCCGTCGCGCGCCGCCATTCCAACAACTCGGGGCATGATCTCGTGCGAACGGCGGCTCCGCGGTTCGGGATCATGCCCTTGCCTTTGTGCGCCGCCCGGCGCGGCAACGCAAGACCGGAGGGACGCCGCGGCCGGGGCGGCCGCGCGACGCGCGGTCGCGGTCAATGGACCCGGTTAATGATCGCAGTTAATGATCGCTGTGGGCGAGCGCCGCGGGCCCGATGCCGGTTTCATAGGCGAGGCCGTCTGCGGTCAGCACCACGGCATAGGGGAAAACCCCCTGCGCCAGGCCCTTGCGCTCCAGCACCGCGAAGACCGCGGGATTGGCGAAACCGCTCGCCTCGCGGGCCGACACCACATAAGAGCCGACGTGGAGATGATCGCCGTGCGGCGCCGGCAAGGGCGGCAGCCGCTTGCCGCCGGTCTGGTCGGCGGCGGCGCCGTGCGGATCGTTGGCCAGAATCTGCAGCAGCGCGAGGGTCCGGAGCTGCAGCTTGTTGAGATTGAGCGGATTGCGCTTTGGCGGCATGACGCCTCGGGCGGTGCAAGATAAAGCGGCGGCGAAAAGCGGGGCTTTCCCAGGGGGTGGTGGAGCCGAGGGGAATCGAACCCCTGACCTCCTCATTGCGAACGAGGCGCTCTCCCAGCTGAGCTACGGCCCCTTACCCAGGCGGCCGGCAGTCTCGTACCGGGCCCTCCCCGTGTCAAGCCGGGAGGTGCTTCGATCTTGCTTTTCTCGCCCATCGCGGGTTAGTTAGGGCCGGCTGATCGGACACACGTGGCGAGAGAGCGCGAGACAGCTGTGCTGAACCCCTTCGTAAGCATCATCCTGACGGTCATCCAGATTTACATCTGGCTCCTGATCGGGGCTGCGGTCATGAGTTGGCTTGTCGCCTTCAACGTGATCAATACCCGCAACCAGCTCGTCTACACGCTGATGGACTTCCTCTATCGCATCACCGAGCCGGCGCTGAGGCCGATTCGCCGCATCCTGCCCCACCTCGGCGGCATCGACATTTCCCCGGTGATCCTGATCCTGCTGCTCGTCTTCCTGCAGCGCGCGATTATCTATTATTCGTTCATGCTCTAGAGCATGAACCCGAAAAGTGGCGCCACTTTTCGGACGAGATCATACTCCAAGTCATTGGGGCAGCACACGATGAGGGGAGGCTCGCCGGTCCGCCCCGGCGCGAACGGCGTCACGGTTTCCGTCCGCCTGACGCCGAAGGCGGCGAAAACCGCGATTCTCGGCGTCCGCGAGGATGCCGCCGGCCAGGCGAGCCTCGCGGTCGCGGTGACCGCGCCGCCCGAGGCGGGCCGCGCGAACGAGGCGCTGATCCGCTGCCTCGCCAAGGCCTGGGGCTTGGCGCCCAGCCGGATCCGGCTCCTGTCCGGCGCCACCTCGCGCGTCAAGACCCTGGCGGTGAGCGGTTCGGCGGACGAGCTCATGGCCGCATTGCAAACCTGGATCGTGGAGTTAAAGACATGAGTGCGCGGAAAATCGACGGCAAGGCCTTCGCCGAGAAGCTGCGGCAGATCATCGGACGGCGGGCCACCGTCTTTGCCCGGCGCTTCGGCGCGCCGCCCGGCCTCGCCGCGGTGCTGGTCGGCGAGGACCCGGCAAGCCAGGTCTATGTGCGCAACAAGGGCCGCCAGACCGAAGAAGCCAACATGCGCTCCTTCACCATCCGCCTGCCGGACAGCTTGAGCCAGGCCGAGCTCTTGGCCCGCGTCGCGACGCTGAACGCCGACCCGGCGGTGAACGGCATTCTGGTGCAACTGCCGGTCCCGCCCCAGATCGACGTCACCACGATCCAGCAGGCGGTCGATGCCGAGAAGGACGTCGACGGCTTTCATCCCTTGAACGTCGGCCGGCTCGCACTCGGCCTGCTCGGCTTCGTGCCCTGCACGCCCTTGGGCTGCCTCGCCCTGATCAAGGCGGAGCGGGCCGACCTCGCGGGCCTGACGTCGGTGGTGCCCGGACGCTCGGCGATCGCCGGCAAACCGCTGGCGCAACTTCTCCTCGCCGAGAACTGCACCGTCACCATGGCCCATTCGCGCACCCGGAACCTCGCCGAGACCTGCCGCGCCGCCGATATCCTGGTCGCCGCCGTGGGCAAGCCCGAGCTGGTCCGCGGCGATTGGATCAAG
>JAJYTL010000056.1 GCA_021793055.1 Pseudomonadota bacterium | reverse complement strand
CTGGCGGATCCACCAGGTGGCATAGGTCGAAAACTTGTAGCCGCGGCGATACTCGAACTTGTCCACCGCCTTCATCAGGCCGATGTTGCCCTCTTGGATCAGGTCGAGGAATTGCAGGCCGCGGTTCGTGTATTTCTTGGCCACCGAGATGACAAGGCGAAGATCCGCCTCCACCATCTCCTTCTTCGCCTTGCTGGCCTCGCGCTCGCCTTCCTTCACAGTCGAGCAGATACGCCGGAACTCCGAGATCGGCAGCCCTGCGTCGGTGGAGATCTCCGCGATCTCGGCGCGAAGGGCCTTGATCTCGGTCGCCTTCTTCGACGCGAACGGCCCCCAGCCCTTGGCCTTGAGCCGCGACACGCGCCGCAGCCAATTCGGATCGAGCTCATGCGTATAGTACTGGCGCAGAAAGTCGTGCCGTGCGACGCCGAACTGCTCGGCCATGCGCAGCAGCCGGCCTTCCACCGTCATCAGGCGGCGATTCAGGGCGTAAAGCCGCTCGGTCAGCCCCTCGGTGCGCGCGTTGTTGAGGTGGACATCCTCGGTATGCTGCACCAGTTCCTGCTTCAGCTTGGCATAACGGCGCTCATCGCGGATCTGGATCGGCGTGTTGTTCATCGCCGCCTCGAGCCGCGCCTCCTGCACCTTCTTCAGCTTCTTATAGGTGCGGGCGATCTGGTCGAAGCTCTCGAGCACGCTCGGCTTGAGCTCGGCCTCCATCGCGGCAAGCGAGAGACTACCCTCCTCCGGATCCTCCTCGCCATTCGGCGCCGCCGCGTCGGCGTCGCCCTCGCCATCGGCGCCATCCGCCTTGGCCGCCGCGCCGTTCCCGCCCGCGCCATTCTCTTGCGCGCCGTCGCCATCGCCGCCATTCGCCTGCGCGCCGGAATTGGGCTCGCCGTAGGTGGCTTCGAGATCGATCACGTCGCGGAGCAAGAGGCGGCCGTTCAGCAACTCGTCACGCCAGCCGATCATCGCCTGAATGGTGATCGGGCTCTCGCAGAGCGCGCCGATCATCTTCTCGCGCCCGGCCTCGATCCGCTTCGCGATCGCGATCTCGCCCTCGCGCGACAGCAGCTCGACCGAGCCCATCTCGCGCAGGTACATGCGCACCGGATCGTCCGTGCGCTCGAATTCGGGGGTGCTGGAAGCGCTCTGCTCCTCGCCGTCCTCGGCGCCGTCGGCGGCGGCCGCCTGCTCCTCCGGCTCCTCGTTCTCGACCACGTTGATGCCCATTTCGGAGAGCAGCGTCATGGTGTCCTCGATCTGCTCCGAGGACATCTGATCGGGCGGCAGAACCGTGTTCAACTCGTCGTAGGTGACATAGCCCCGCTCTCTCGCGCGCGCAATCATGCGTTTTACCGCCTGGGTCGAGGAATCGAGAAGCGGGCTGTCCGGCGTATCCCCTTGGCTCTCGGGCGTCTCAGCCGCAGCGGCAGTCTTGCTGGCCATCTGGCATCTACTCCTTCGATGCCGCGCGGCCTCGCGGCCGCCCCGGCATAAATCAATCACCCGAGGACGATTCCCCGGAGCTTATCGGCGTCCAACTCGTCCAAAAATGCTTCGTCCCCCCGGCGCGCCGCCAGATGCTCCTTCAGCGCTTGAACCCGACGGAAGTTCTCTTCCGTGGTCTGTTCCGCCAATCTGGCCTCCGCCGCCCGCAATTCGGCCTGTAGCGACGCGATTCTCTGCCGCGCCAGCACATGGCGCCATCCCGCCAAGGCTTCTTCCGGCGCCGCCTCGGGCCGGGCGAACCGGTTGCGCTCAAGGCATCCCGATCCGAGCAAGGCAGAAATCAGGTTAGCAAAACCGTTTGCACTCAGGTGGTGCGCAAGGGCAGTCCCGTCAAGGCCCGGATTGCGAAAGGTTTCTTCTAAAATCGCTTGGCGCAGCTTGTCAAGCTCCGGGCGGGAAAACTCGATCGCCGCAAAATCCTCCGTCACCCGGTCGAGAAGTCCGGGATGGAACAAAAGGGTAAGCAGGAGCAGCTCCTCGCGCTGGCCGCCCTTGCGCGGCGACCGAAGCCGCGACAGCGGCGCCCGGACGCCGCGGCCGCGGCCGACCGGGGACGCGCCGCCCGAGCCGGCCTGGGCGGCGGGCGGCCGCCCTTTGGGAGCGTAAGCTTGCCACAACCTATCCTTGAACCATCTCCTGTAATGTTCGCGCACCAGAGGATCTGCGATGCGGCCGGTCAGCTTGTCGAAGCCGGCCTGGACGGCGGCGCGGCGCTCGGGCGTCGTGCCGGCCTCGTCGGGCCGCGCCTGCCGCCAAAGGACCTCCGCCAGGGGGCTGGCGGAGGCCAGAACCTCAGCCAGCGCGGCGGCGCCCGCGCGGCGGATCAGGCTGTCCGGGTCCTCGCCCGCCGGCAAGAAGGCGAAGCGCAGCGAATAGCCCGGCTTCAACAGCGGCAGGCAGCGGTCGGCCGCGGCCTGCGCAGCGCGCAAACCGGCGGCGTCGCCGTCGAAGCAAAGGATGGGCTCGGCGGCGAAGCGCCAGAGCAGCTGCATCTGGGTTTCCGCGAGGGCCGTACCGAGCGGCGCCACCGCATGGCCGAATCCCGCCTCGACCATGGTGATGACATCCATATAGCCTTCGACCACGACCAGCGTTCCGGCATCGCGCGCCGCCTCGCGCGCCAAGGCCAAGTTGTACAGCACGCGGCCCTTGTGGAAGAGCGGGGTCTCGGGCGAATTGAGGTATTTCGGCTTGATGTCGCCGAGCGCGCGGGCACCGAAGCCGATCACGCGGCCCTGGCGATCGCCGATCGGAAACATCACCCGGTCGCGGAAATAATCGAAGCTGTCGCCGTTTTCCGGCTGCACCAGAAGTCCGGCCTCGCGCAACAGCGGCGCCGGAAAGCGGCCGAGCGCCGTATTCAACGCGGCGCGGGCGCGCGGCGCATAGCCGAGCCGAAAGCGCGCGATGGTCGCCTCGCTTAGGCCCCGCTCGCGCAGATAGCGCCGCGCCGGCTCGCCATCCGGGCCGGATAGCCGCGCCTCGTACCAGCGCGCGGCCGCCTCCACCGCTTCGTTGAGCGAGGCCTGTTTCGCCGCCGTCCGGCGCATCGCCGGCGTGACGTCAGGCAGCGCCAAGCTGGCCTCGCCCGCCAGTTTCTCGACCGCTTCGGGGAAGGAAAGCCCGTCCACCCGGCGCACGAACTCGACCACGTCGCCATGGGCGCCACACCCGAAGCAATGGTAGAAGCCCTTGTCCTCGCTGACCGTGAAGGACGGGGTCTTTTCGTTATGGAACGGACAAAGGCCGTGCAGCTCGCGCCCGCTTCGCGTCAACTGGACGCGCCGGCCAACGACCTCGGCGAGCGACAGCCGATCGCGCAATTCGCCGAGAAACTCGGGCGTAAAGGTCATCCGCGATCCCCGATCGCAAGCCCCATCCGATCCATTTTCACCGCCCTTTCGCGGCCGGGCAAGCCGGGATCGGCGGCGGCCTTCGCAACCCGCCTCGATCGGCAACCGCCTCCCATCGCCTTGATAGACGCCCGCCGCGCCCGACGGAAACCGGCGGCCCGCCGCCGGCGCCTAGGCCAAAAGCCGCTTCACGATACCCGAGGCCTGGCCGAAATCCATCTGTCCCGCATAGCGTTCCTTGAGCGCCGCCATGACCTTACCCATATCCTTCATGCCGGCGGCGCCGATATCGCCGATCACCGCCCGGATCCGGTTCTCGGCCTCGGCCGCGTCCATCTGACGCGGCAGGAACTCCTCGATGACGGCGATTTCCGCCTCTTCCTTGGCCGCGAGATCCGCGCGCTTGCCCTGCTGGTAAAGAGCAATCGATTCGCGGCGCTGGCGCACCATCGACTGCAACATCTGCCAGATGCTCTCGTCGCTGACCGTTGCCGCCGAGTCGCCTTCCTTGCCGCGGGCGGCGATATCGCGCTCCTGCAAGGCGGCGAGAATGAGCCGCAGGGTCGAGACCCGCCCCGAATCGCGGCTTTTCATCGCCGCCTTCAGGGCTTCGTTCAGATCGGCGCGCAACATTCGGTCCTCATTCCTGCTCGGCGCTTCCGGAAACCGAGTATCTTACGCCGAAGGAACCCGGCAGGCAACCGGGAAGGGTCTTTTAACCCTTTGATTTGACGCAAAAAACACGAACCACCGTCGGCTTGACGGCGGCGGCGGCTTTGCCTATGGTGCCGCCGGCGACTTCGACTCACGCTGCTGCTGCGCTTGCCCGAGGGAAAGAGCCGGGGCGCCGGGCGCGCCGGACATCCGGAGACGCGGCGGCGACAAGTTGCCGCTGAATCGTGGTTCGGCCGCGTATTGCATGAGCACGTGCGGCTATCATTAGAGGTGAGCGGCGCCCCTCCGGGGCGCGGGTTGACGACGCCGGAACCGGCGGCGCCAAGGAAGATCGACGGGTATTTTAAGGGCGCGGAGCCGCGCCGCCGCCCGCCTCGCAGGAGTTCATTATGGCCGACGCATCCCAAGGCTCGATCACGCCGCCCCTCGCCGGGGCGAGCGCGGTGTTGGTGCTTGCCGATGGGACGCGATTCTGGGGCCGGGGCATCGGCGCAACGGGCACCGCCGTCGGCGAGGTTTGCTTCAACACCTCGATGACCGGCTACCAGGAAATCCTGACCGATCCGTCCTATGCCGGCCAGATCATCACCTTCACCTTCCCCCATATCGGCAATGTCGGCGCCAATTTCGAGGACGTGGAGGCGCCACAAGCCGCGGCGCGTGGCCTCGTGCTTGCCGCGGACATCACCGAACCGAGCAACTGGCGGGCGACGCAGCACCTCAATTCCTGGCTGACGGCGCGCGGTCTGATCGGCATTTGCGGCATCGACACGCGGCAGATGACGCGGCGCATCCGCGATCTCGGGGCGCCGACGGGCGTCGTGCATCACGCGCCGGACGGCGGCTTCGACGTCGCGGCGTTGCGGCACCAAGCGGAGGCTTGGCCCGGCCTCGAGGGCATGGATCTCGCCAAGGACGTGGCCTGCCGCCAGGCCTATGCCTCGGACGAGGGTCCGTGGCAGCTCGGCTCCGGCTATGCGCGGCCGGGAACGCCGCGGTTTCATGTCGTCGCCGTCGATTACGGCATCAAGCGCAACATTCTGCGCCAGCTTGTCGGTGCCGGCTGCCGCGTCACGGTGGTGCCGGCGGAGAGCACGGCGGAAGCGATCCTGCGCCATCGGCCCGACGGCATCTTTCTCTCCAACGGCCCGGGCGATCCGGCGGCGACCGGCGTCTACGCCGTGCCGGCGGTGCGCGATCTTCTGCAAACCGGACTGCCGCTTTTCGGCATCTGCCTCGGCCACCAGATCCTATCGCTGGCGCTCGGCGCCCGCACCGAGAAGATGGCGCTCGGCCACCGCGGCGCCAATCATCCGGTCAAGGATCTCGCCTCCGGCAAGGTCGAGATCACGAGCCAGAACCATGGCTTCGTGGTGCGCCCCGAGAGCCTGCCGGCGACCGCCGAGATCACCCATGTCTCGCTCTTCGATGGCAGCAACGAGGGCATTCGCCTGCGCGATCGGCCGGTGTTTTCGGTCCAATATCATCCCGAGGCATCGCCCGGCCCGCAGGACAGCCACTATCTCTTTGACCGCTTCGTCGCCCTGATGGATCAACGCGCACCGAAGGCGGCCGGCTGACGGCCGTCTTCCGTCATCACGCTAGGAACTCATGCCGAAACGCACCGACATCAAAAGCGTCCTCATCATCGGCGCCGGGCCGATCGTCATCGGCCAGGCCTGCGAGTTCGATTACTCGGGCACGCAAGCCTGCAAGGCGCTCAAGGCCGAGGGCTATCGCGTCATCCTGGTGAATTCCAATCCGGCGACGATCATGACCGATCCGGAAATGGCGGACGCCACCTATGTCGAGCCGATCACGGCGGAGATGGTGGAAAAGATCATTGCCAAGGAGCGCCCCGACGCGCTGCTGCCGACCATGGGCGGGCAGACCGCGCTCAACGTGGCGATGGCGCTGGCCGAAGGCGGCGTCCTCGCGCGCTACGGGGTGGCGCTGATCGGCGCCTCGCAAACCGCGATCGCCAAGGCCGAGGACCGGCACCTCTTCGGCGAGGCGATGGCCCGGATCGGCCTCGACACGCCGAGGAACGCGATCGCCCGCAGCATCGACGAGGCGCGCGAAAAGCTGCCCGAGATCGGGCTGCCCGCCATCATCCGCCCCTCCTTCACCCTGGCCGGCACCGGCGGCGGCATCGCCTACAACAAGGAGGAATTCGAGGAGTTGATCGCGCGCGGGCTCGACGCCTCGCCGATCGGCGAGCTTCTGATCGAGGAATCGGTCCTCGGCTGGAAGGAATTCGAGATGGAGGTGGTGCGCGACAAGAACGACAACTGCATCATCATCTGCTCGATCGAGAACGTCGATCCGATGGGCATCCACACCGGCGATTCCATTACCGTCGCGCCGGCCTTGACCCTGACGGACAAGGAATACCAGATCATGCGCAACGCCTCGATCGCGGTGCTGCGCGAGATCGGCGTCGAGACCGGCGGCTCCAACGTGCAGTTCGCGATCAACCCCGAGGACGGCCGCATGGTCGTGATCGAGATGAACCCGCGGGTGTCGCGCTCATCCGCGCTCGCCTCAAAGGCGACCGGCTTTCCCATCGCCAAAATCGCGACCAAGCTTGCCATCGGCTATACCCTGGACGAGCTCGACAACGATATCACCGGCGTCACCCCAGCCTCCTTCGAGCCGACCATCGATTACGTGGTGACCAAGATCCCGCGCTTCACGTTCGAGAAATTTCCCGGCACCGATCCGTTGCTCACGACCTCGATGAAATCGGTCGGCGAGGCAATGGCGATCGGCCGCTCGTTCCAGGAAAGCCTACAGAAGGCCCTGCGCTCGATGGAGACCGGCCTGACCGGGCTCGACCCGGTGGCGATCCCGGGCACCAGCGATGGCGGCGAGGACGACCGCGAAGCGATCATCGCCGCGCTCGCCAAGCCGACCTCCGACCGCATCCTGGTCATCGCCGAAGCCTTCCGCCGCGGCCTCAGCATCACCGATGTCGCTGCCGCCTGCAAATACGATCCCTGGTTCCTGCGCCAGATCCGCGACCTCATGGCCCAGGAGGCGGAGGTCAAGGCGAACGGGCTGCCGGCGACGGCGAACGCCTTCCAACGCTTGAAACGTGTCGGTTTCTCGGACGCGCGGCTCGCCGCGCTGACCGGCCTGAAAGAAGCCGAGGTGCAGGCACGCCGCCACGCGCTCGGCCTCCATCCGGTGTACAAGCGGGTCGACACCTGCGCCGCCGAGTTCGCCTCGCGCACGCCCTATCTCTATTCCACCTACGAGGGCGACGGCGTCTCGCGGCCGGAATGCGAGGCCGATCCCTCCGCCCGACGCAAGGTGGTGATTCTCGGCGGCGGCCCGAACCGCATCGGCCAGGGGATCGAATTCGATTATTGTTGCGTGCATGCCGCCTATGGCCTGTCCGAAGTCGGCATCGAGACCGTCATGGTCAATTGCAACCCGGAAACCGTCTCGACCGACTACGACACTTCCGACAGGCTCTATTTCGAACCGCTCACCGTCGAGGACGTTCTCGAGATCATCGCCATCGAGCGTAGCAATGGCACCCTCCTCGGCGTCATCGTCCAGTTCGGCGGCCAGACTCCGCTGAAGCTCGCGCGCGGTCTCGAGGCGGCGCACGTGCCGATCCTCGGCACCTCGCCCGACGCGATCGACCTCGCCGAGGATCGCGAGCGGTTCCAGAAACTCCTCCACAAGCTCGGCCTGCGCCAGCCGGAGAGCGGCATCGCCCATTCGCTCACCGAAGCGGAGGCGGTGGTGCAGCGACTCGGCTTTCCGGTTCTGATCCGCCCGTCCTACGTGCTCGGCGGCCGCGGCATGCAGATCGTCCACGATGCCGAATCCTTCAACCGCTACATGGCCGAGGCGGTGAGGATATCGGGCGACGCGCCGGTGTTGATCGATAAGTACCTTCAGGACGCGACCGAGATCGACGTCGATTGCCTGTCGGACCGCGAAACCACCTTCGTCGCCGGCATCCTCGAGCATATCGAAGAGGCGGGAATCCATTCCGGCGATTCCGCCTGTTCGCTGCCGGCCTATAGCCTGGCGCCCGAGATCGCCCAGCGCATCGCCGAGGAAACCACGACGCTGGCAAAGAACCTCGATGTCATTGGCCTGATGAACGTGCAATACGCGGTGAAGGACGGCGACATCTACGTCCTCGAGGTCAATCCGCGGGCCAGCCGCACGGTTCCCTTCGTCGCCAAGACCATCGGCTATCCGCTGGCGCGCATCGCCGCCCGCGTCATGGCCGGCGAGAAGCTCGCCACCTTCGGCCTCGAGCAACGCGCGCTTTCCCACGTCGCCGTCAAAGAGGCGGTATTCCCCTTCGCCCGCTTCCCCGGGGTGGACATCATTCTCGGCCCGGAGATGCGCTCGACCGGCGAAGTGATGGGCATCGACCGCGACTTCGATACCGCGTTCGCCAAATCGCAGATCGCGAGCGGCAGCACCCTGCCGCTCGGGGGCACCGTATTCATCTCGGTCAAGGACAGCGACAAGCCGGCTACCGTCGAGCTGGCGCGTCGTCTTATCGCCCTCGGCTTCGCCATCATCGCGACCAACGGCACGGCACGCTTCCTGGGCGCGGCCGGGCTCGCGGTCGAGCGGATCAACAAGGTCCTGGAGGGCCGTCCGCACGTCGTCGATGCCATGATTAACGGCAGCGTGGCGCTGGTGATCAATACCGTCGATGGGACGCAAGCGATCCGCGACAGCTACACCCTGCGCCGCAATGCCTTATTGCAGCGAGTTCCCTACTATACGACGATCGCCGGCGCGCGCGCGGCGGCCAAGGGGATCGCCGCGCTCCAGGCCGGCAGCCTTGAAGTTACGCCCCTGCAAGCCTATTCTCGACACTGACATTTCCGGGATCATGCGACGGATCGCAGGAGGGAGCTGCGGCCGGGCTGGCGCTGTATCGCGGAAAGCTGGAGATGTGAAGCAAGGGTGGATCGGAGACAATGCAGAAAGTTCCCATGACGGCCGCCGGTTACGGACGCCTCGACGCGGAATTGAGGCATCTCAAGTCGGTTGAGCGGCCGGCGGTGATCAGAGCCATTGCCGAAGCCCGCCAGCATGGCGACCTTGCGGAGAACGCCGAATATCACGCCGCCAAGGAGCGCCAGGGCTTTATCGAGGCCCGTGTCCTGGAACTTGAAGACAAGCTGCGGCGGGCCGAGGTGATCGACGTCACCCATCTCAGCGGCGAACAGGTGAAGTTCGGCGCCACCGTCGTCGTCGTCG
Organism: Pseudomonadota bacterium; assembly: GCA_021793055.1. Classification (GTDB taxonomy): domain Bacteria; phylum Pseudomonadota; class Alphaproteobacteria; order Ferrovibrionales; family Ferrovibrionaceae; genus JAJYTL01. Next base: position 4,195 of record JAJYTL010000056.1, on the reverse strand, counting down.
ACGAGGATACCGACGAGGAGACCACCTATCAGATCGTCGGCGCCGACGAATCCGATATCAAAGCGGGCTTGCTTTCCATCACCTCGCCGCTGGCGCGGGCCTTGATCGGCAAGAGCATCGGCGACAGCATCGAAGTTTCGGCGCCGAGCGGAATGAAATCCTACGAGATACTCTCGGTCGCCTTCAAATAGGCGACTACGCGTCCTCTACCGGCGCCTCGTCGAAAGTTGCACTCTCGATCGGGACACCGGGAAGATTTTTCGAGCTGCGGATGACAAGGGACGTCTTGACGTGAGCCACATGAGGCGCGGCGGTCAGCTCGCGGGTGAGAAAGTGCTGATAGGCGTCCCAGTCCTTGGCGACAATCTTGAGAATGAAATCGACCTCGCCGGCAAGCATGTGACACTCGCGCACTTGCGGCCAGCCTTTGACCCGCTCCTCGAAGGCGGCGAGATCGCTTTCGGCCTGGCTGCTGAGCCCGACCAGGGCATAGACCGCGACGGTGAAGCCCAGGAGCTCGCCATTGATATCGGCATGATAGCCGCGGATGTAGCCCGCCTCCTCCAAGGCGCGCACGCGGCGGAGACAGGGCGGGGCGGAGATTCCGACCCGGTGCGCCAGCTCGACGTTGGTCACCCGGCCGTCGGCTTGCAGATCGGTCAAAATCCGACGATCGATATGGTCGAGTTTTACGCGGCGCATGGCCCCTCCCCCGCGGCTCCAATAAGGAACCGGCTGTTTCGCGCAATAATATTACAGGCCGGCGCGGGCAGAGACAATTGCCGCAAACGCGGTGGTGGCGGCGGTTCGGGCCACGACGGCGCGGAAAGCGACCGGCGATGACGGCAATGACGACGGCGGCGACGGTGAAGATGGCGACGATGGCGACAACGGCCGCGACAGGCAAAAGCTGTTGGGTGCTTTGCGATGGGCGCATCGGCATCACCAACGAGGTGATCGGCCTGGCCGAGGCCGTCGGCCTGCCCTTCGAGGTCAAGAACCTGAAGCCGCGCGCCCCCTGGCGCTGGCTGCCGGCCGCGTTGTGGCCGCGCACGTTCGCGCCGCTCGACCGGCAAAGCGACCCCATCGCGCCGCCCTGGCCCGATCTATTGATCGGGGCCGGCGGCCGCACCGCCGGCGTCGCCGCCCAGATCCGCCGTCAGGCGAAAGGCAAGACCTTCACCGTCCATCTTCAGGACCCGCGCATCGCGCTCGGCAATTTCGATCTCGTGGTGCCGCCCTGGCACGATCGGGTTTCCGGCCCGAACGTGATCGAGAGCGTCGGCGCGCTGCACCGGGTGACCGCCGACAAGACCGCGGCGGGCGGCGCGGCGCTGGCGCCCCGCATCGCCCACCTGCCGAGGCCACGCGTCGCGGTGCTGATCGGCGGCAGCAACGGCAGCTACCGCTTGGACGAGACCGAGGCCGGCGCCATCGCGAGCCGGCTCGCGGCTCTCGCGACGCAGACAGGCTGCGGCCTTCTCGTCACCTTTTCGCGGCGCACCGGGCGCAAGGCGGAAGCGGCGTTCCGCGCCGCGCTCGGCCCAGCGTCGGCGCTGATTTGGGACGGCGAGGGCGAGAATCCCTATTTCGGCTTTCTTGGCACCGCCGACTTCATTCTCGCCACCATCGATTCGGTGGCCATGGTCTCGGAAGCGCTCTCCACCGGCAAGCCGGTCTACAGCCTCGACCTGCCCGGTCACAACGACCGCATCAACGCCTTCCACGCGCGGCTGCGGAAGGAAGGCCTGATCCGCCCCTTCGCCGGCCGGCTGGAAATCTGGACATATCAGCCGTTAAATGATACCGGCATGGTCGCCGCCGAAATTCGGCGGCGCCTGGGTCTGGCTTCTTGACGGCCGGCTTTCCGGCGGAAAAGCGCGAATATGTCCCTTGCCATCGAAACCTTCACCAACCCGCGCGCGGCGCGCGGCTGGCGGCCCGGCAACAACGCCGGCGGCCATAGCCTGTTCAAGGCGCTCGGCCATCCGCTCGCCGCCCGCGCGGTGCCGCAGCTCAAGGCCGAGCTTGCGGCGCTGGAGGGTTTCGCCGTCTACGATCCGAACGGCTGGCTCAAGGATTTCGCAGCGCTCCATGGCCTCGATCCGCAGCCCATCGAGGCGGTTTTCGCGCAGCGGATCGAGGATATCGGACGCGATGTCTTGGGCCATCGCGTCCGGCCGATCACCGAGTTGAAAGGCTGCGCGACGCGAAACCTGCTCGTCGCCGCTTTCGAGCCGGAACGTCTGATCGGCCAGATCGAGCCCATGATGCCGCTCGGCATGACAATCGCCTCGTTCGCGCCGCTGCGGCTTCCGGAAGCCATGCTGTCGAATACGCGGAGCTATCTCGATCCGCTCAACTTCGCGACCAATTTCGCCTTTTTCCGCGATACCGAGGCATGGCACACGCGGCTGGTTTCGGCCAACTACTGGGGCAGCCACGGCGCCAGCGACGCGGCGCTTTGGCTTTGCCTGTTCGACGCAAACGGCGACACGCTTGCCGAATGGACCGAGCCGCTCGGCCCCGCCGGCAGCAGCGTCATCCTCGACAGCCGCGAGGTGCGGCGGCGTTTCGGCCTCGGCCCGTTCACCGGCTCGCTGTTCATGCACGCCATTCGGGTGCGCGGCCATGACGTGGTGAAATACGCCCTCGACACCTTCAGCGAGAGCGGCAACGATCTTTCCTGCACCCACGACGCCAATGCTTGGCCGGCCGATCTCTATGCCGGCCTGCCGGCCCCGGCCGAAGGGGAGACAGTGTGGCTCTGGGTGCAGAACAGCCATCCCGCCGCGATCCCGCCCGGCACCATAGGCGTCAATCTGATGGGCTCGCAGGAAATCGTCCGACTCGACGACGATATCCCGCCCTTCGGCACCGTCGCCATCGACGTGAGCCGCTTGTTGCCGGCGGCGCGCTGGCCGCAGCAGATCGAAATCCAGGCGGGGCGATATTTCGTCCGTCCGCGCTACGAGGTGCGCGGCGAAGGGGCGCGGACCCGCATCGCGCACGCCAATGTCGAGCGCATCGACCTCGAGGCCAATCCAGAGATACCGGCCCTCACCCAAGTAATGGGCAAGGGCTATATCATGCCCTTGCCGGTGCTGCCGCTCGAGCGCTTCGAGACCCTGGTGTTGCCGACGCCGATGACGACGGCGCAACGCGAACTCCCGGTTTCCGCGCTGTTGATCGACGCCGATGGGCGACAGGTGGCGGCGACATATCTCGGCCGCATCCTGCGCCGCGAGAGCCGGCCCGTGTCCGTCGACGCTTGGCTCGCCGAAGCCGGCGGCGCGCTCGCAAGCGGCTACGGCCATGTCGAGCTGGTCTACGATTTTCGCGACGGCGGCGAGGCCGATGGCTGGCTGCACGCGATCGGCCGCTATCGCCAGCGGCGAAACGGCCATGCCGCCGAAACCAGCTTCGGCGCCCACATCTACAACACCGCCCTGGTCTATCGCGACGAGCCACAATCCTACGCGGCGAGCCCGCCCGGCCTGACGACGCGGATTTTCCTTCGCCTCGGCGCGGCGCCGCTCGATACCTTCTGCCATCTGATCTACCCCGCCTCGCTGCCGTGGCGGGCGAAATCGGCGACCGAGTTGACGCTGATCGACGGCGCCGGCCAAGCGGTCGCGAGCCGCCAAGTGGAGATCGCCTGCGGTGGCTCGCTGTTCTGGCGGGTCGGCGAGACCTTCAGCGACGCGGAGCGCGCGGCCGCCGGCGAGCGTGCCTATGTCCAGGTTCGCGACACGACCTGCCGCCTGTTCGGCTTCCACGGCCTGATGCGGGGCGAAAGCGCCTTCTGCCTCGATCACATGTTCGGCTTCTGAGTCCTGTTTCCAAAGCGCATTCCGAGTATCCTTAGGGCGATCGCCAACCGAGCCGATTCGCCCAGGCGGTAGAGCAGCCCTAAAACCAGGTATTCCCATGAGCCAATCGCAGCACAGCAAAATCCTGATCCTCGGCTCCGGCGCGGCCGGCTGCACAGCGGCCATCTATGCCGCGCGGGCCGCCCTGGAGCCGACCGTGATGCGAGGCCTGCAGCCCGGCGGCCAGCTCACCATCACCACCGACGTGGAGAATTTCCCGGGCTTCCCCGAGGCCGTGCAGGGACCCTGGCTGATGGAGCAGATGGAGGCGCAGGCCGCCCATGTCGGCGCGCGCTTCGTCGACGACCTCGTCGTCTCTACCG
>JAJYTL010000055.1 GCA_021793055.1 Pseudomonadota bacterium | reverse complement strand
TTCTGCCACGACGCAGTCCTTTTTGACGCAGGCGAACTTTTTGGCTCTTACCGAGGTGGTCGGGCCGCTGCTTTTGGTGTCTTTAGGCGCTACCTTTGTAATGATTACGGGCAGCATTGACCTGTCGGTCGGGTCTGTCGCCATGTTATCAGGTTCGGCAACCGCGCTTCTTTTAGCGAACACCGGTATGGGGCTCTGGGTTGTCCCGATTGCCGTTGCTCTGGGTGCGCTGTGTGGCCTATTGAGCGGGGTGATATTCAGCTACGGGCGAGTGCCGTCGTTTATTGTGACGCTGGGTGCGCTGTCGGTCTTTCAGGGCGTCGGACTGCAGCTGATCAATGGAAGCCCGGTCCCGTTTGACAACGTAAGATTTTCGAATCTGGCAATCGGACAGCTAGTGCCATCCGTTGCCAATGTGGCCCTGTGGGGAATTGGTTTATGGGCCATAGGTACATTCATCTGTCTCCGGACGAAATTTGGTCACTACATGTACGCTCTGGGCGGTAGCGAACGTGTAGCCCGACTATCGGGAGTGGCAGTCGACCGTTATAAAGTTTATCCGTTCATCTTGTCTGGAGCGACTTCAGCAATTGCGGGACTTCTAAGCGTTGCCCAATTGAGCTCAGGAGGGCCGACCCTAGGGTCAGGATTCCTGTTAGATTCCCTCGCGGCGATCGTGGTCGGCGGCACAGCGCTGACAGGTGGGGTAGGCGGTGTACATCGCACACTATTGGGTGTGCTGATTATTTCTATCCTCGATGACGGATTGAATATGCGCGGCGTCGGGGAATTTACCCAGGAAATCATCAAAGGTGCGGTAATCATTGTCGCCGCCGCAATCGTCATGATCGGGCAGCGCAAAGGGATCGTAAAGTGAGAAGCCCACTTCAGCCTCTGAGCTGCGCGCGCCACGACGGCAACGCATGGAGGAGCCGCTAATGGGAAAGAGTCGTGCGACGGTATGGCTTGCCGCATCATAGGAGACAAGTGGAGTGCTATCACTTCGTCGAAGAAACGGCAAGGAACGCTTCAAATGCGGTTCTGGGATAGGAGGGCAGGTATTGCGCGACCGTTAGTGTCGGGATGGGGGGCGACCGGCTGACGCGAGATTCCGACGCGCTGTTCAACGCGCCGGCCATAATAGGCGTCAGGATCATTTTCCCATCGGACGGCGTTAGCGGCGTGCATGGCACTTTTCCCAGAGGATGCTTTTGCCACTGGAAGCCATTATCAATCCTACGGGGACTAGGGAGTGTTTCCAGACGATCGTCAAAGAGCCCGGCGTGACTATCGCGATTCAGGGGGGGCGGGGTTATCGAAGGAACACACCGATAAATCGGTTAAGTCATGTCACGCGCAGATGTTCCAAGATGCGCGCAATATGTTGACGCGGCCGTTTTGAGGGAGAACTGCATGCCAAGCAGTATTGGTATGAATGAGAGAGCGCTGGCTTTCGGAAGGGATGTTTATTACGGCCACGGAAAGATTGAGATTCTTCCAAAAGTGGCGGTTCGTTCTCTGGACGAAATGGCGGCAGCCTATACCCCAGGCGTAGCCTATGCTGTTCAAGAGATTCTGGCGCGGCCCGAAGCACATTGGGAACAGACGACCAAAGGTAACCTAATCGCGCTGATTAGCGATGGTAGCGCTGTTCTTGGCCTTGGCAACGCAGGGCCCATGGCCGCAGGACCAGTAATGGAAGGTAAAGCGGTGATGTTCAAAGTTCTGGCGGGTGTCGATTGCATCCCGCTTTGTCTTCAAGTGCAGAATACTGAGCGGCTGATTGAGACAATTGCCGCGCTAGAGCCGAACTTCGGTGCCATAAACCTCGAGGACATTGCTGCACCCGCGTGTTTTGATGTTGTGTCGCGATTGCGGGAGCGGCTGTCAATTCCTGTTCTACACGACGATCAATATGGCACTGCTACCGCGGTTGTCGCAGCGCTGATTAATGCTTTGGAGGTAACCGGAAGGAATCCGGAAAAGCAACGTGTCGTGATAAATGGAGCTGGCGCGGCAGGAACTGCTACCGCTGACCTGTTGCTTACCCTTGGTCTCGGCGACGTGATAATGGTCGATCGTCGTGGCATATTAAATCGTAATGCGACTTACGATGTGGCCCACTTCAACAGTTTGGCGCAGCGAACAAATCGCGACAATATTAGTGGGGACCTAAAGGCGGCTCTCAGAGGCGCAGATGTGTTTATTGGCTTGTCCGTGGGACGCCTCGTTTCAGGCGATATGGTGCGTACCATGGCGCCATCGCCGATTGTTTTTGCGCTGGCTAATCCCGAGCCAGAAATCATGCCACCTGAGGCGGAGGCGGCTGGTGCTGCGGTAATTGCGACAGGACGATTCGACTTCCCCAACCAGTGTAATAATGTCCTTGCCTTTCCGGCCCTAATCCGAGGTGCTCTGGACGTTAGGGCGACGGAAATCAACAATGAAATGTGCTTGGCCGCGGCGAGGGCCATTGCAGCCGATGTTCCGCGTGCGGAATTGAGGCATGCCAGAATTTTACCTACGCCGTTTTCGGAAACGCTGTATCCCAGTGTGGCCGAAGCAGTCGCGCGCACAGCTGTTACCATGGGGATTGCAACCCGGGATCCTGGTGTGGGGGCGGTAGCCGATAACTGCCGGCACTTACGTGGACTGGTTGCCATGCGTCAAAAGATTCTTTTCGGTTCGACGGGCTGAGGCGTCTTCTGCATATCGCGTTCAATATCCTATGCCTCCGTCTGCGTTGCGAAGCACAGATCAAACACGTTGTCATAGTGAGAAGTGGTCAATCGGCACTAATGGCCATCAACATGCTGAGATTCCGACGCCTTCAGGTCGCAGCGGAAAACAACGCCGCCCGGTCGCTCAACTGCCTTGTGAATGCCTACCCATAGCCCGACCACGGATGCCAAGGATATAGAAGCCCGCGAATTTCGGTACTGTGGGCGTTCTTAAGCTTTCTTGTACAACGCCAAGAGGCCCCTCTCGGCCCTGGGTGGACAGAAGCCCGGCGAGGCGTATCATCAAACCGCGCTGTCACCAGCGCACTGGCGGCATAACCTTGAACCTGGGGATAGCTTAACTCTGCCAACAATCTGTCCGAATAGACGGGGCCACCTCTGACATCCATGCCAGGAGACCTAAAGCCTTCGCAACTTGAGGAATCCCGGCCAGACAGCCTGGCCGGCCGGGTTCAGCGCATGATCATGGCCGAGCGCGGTGCCGAGGCGCGGGTAGTCAATTTCGGCGTGATGGAGGACGGTCACGCCGGCCTAACCTTCGGCTTTGACGTGGTCGACACCAGCGGCGCGGCGCTTGGCGCGTATGTTCTGAAAATGGCGCCGTCAGGGGTGACCCGCCGGGGCAATACCGACGTGTTCCGGCAGGCCCCGCTGCTGGGGGCGCTGAAGCAGGCCGGCTTGCCAGTTCCCAGCATCCCCTGGGCGTCGCCAGGCGAAGACCAATTGGGGGCCCCATTCATTATTATGGAGCGCATGTCCGGACGTGTGTTCGTGGTTTGGGAGCCGCATGACTCCTTTCCGCGCGACCCGGCGCAGCAGCGCGACATCTGGCTGCAAGCGGCGAAGCTGCTGGCACAGGTCCACCGGATCGATTGGCAACATGCGCTGCCCAATTGGGAGAAAGCCCGGCCCCTGCACCAGGAACTCGCTACCTGGACCAGCATTTTGCGCCATGCCGAGAATCCCGGCTGGTTTGCCGCGGGCACCAGGCTTGGCGCCTTGCTGACCGAGCGCATACCCGACGAGGCACCGGTCGGTGTGGTCCACGGCGATTTCCAGCCTGGCAACATTCTCTTTGAAAACGGCAAGGCGAGCGGGCTGATCGATTGGGAACTGGCCTCGATCGGCGCGCAGGGCCTCGACCTCGGCTGGATGCTAATGATGTCGGATGACCAGGCTTGGCATTCGGACTGGCAGCCGGTCGCGCCCGTATCCGCCGGCGATTTGATCGAAGCATATCGCGCCGCCGGCGGGCCGGCGTACCTCAACCTCGACTGGTACCAGGCGCTGGCGAGTTACCGCCTCGGCGCGATCGCCTGTCTCAATGTCAAGCTTCACCGCACCGGAAAGAGACCGGACGCTCTATGGGAGCGCTTCGCGCCCTCCATCGCCCTCCTGTTCGCACGCGGCATCGAATTGGCCGAGCGCGGACACAGCGCTGATCCAGAAGGAAGTCGTTGATGATTGATTTCGAATTGCCCGACAGCCTTGTTGCCCTGCGCGACCGGGTGAGCGCCTTCATTGCCGACAAGATCGTCCCCTACGAGAATGATCCCCGCCAGTCGGCACATGGCGCCTCGGAGGCGTTGCGTCAGGAACTGATCGGCCTTGCCAGGACCGCGGGACTTCTGTCGCCGCATGCGCCAGAGGAATACGGCGGCCTCGGTCTTGATCACCGCGGCATGGCGGTGGTGTTCGAAGCCGCCGGCTGGTCTACGTTGGGTCCTCTTTCGCTCAACATCCAAGCACCCGACGAAGGCAACGTCAACCTCCTCCACGTCGTGGCGACGCCGGAGCAGAAAGCGCGATGGCTGGCGCCCCTGGTACGGGGCGAAATCCGCTCGGTGTTCACAATGACCGAAACCGTCAGCGACGGCGCCGGCTCCGATCCGTCGCTGCTCAAGACCATCGCCCAGCAGGAAGGCGATGACTTCGTCATCACCGGCCAGAAATACATGATCACCGGGGTGCCGGACGCCGCAATCAATATCGTGATGGCGCGTACGCTCGACAGCAACGGCAAGGATCTGGGGGCGACGATGTTCTTCGTCGATCTCGATGCGCCGGGATTCCGAATCGACCGCATGCTGGACACGATTGACACCAATTCGCCTGGCGGCCACGCCGAAGTGTCGTTCGATCGCGTGCGCGTCACGCGGGATCGCGTGCTCGGTGAGATCGGCCAGGGCTTTCGCAACGCTCAGGTCCGGCTGGGCCCGGCCCGATTGACGCACTGCATGCGTTGGCTCGGCGCCGCGCGGCGCTGCCATGCGATCGCGATCGAGCATGCAGGGCGGCGGCATTCATTCGGCAAGACGATTGGCGAGCATCAGGGCGTTGGGTTCATGCTGGCCGACAACGAGATAGATTTGCACCTGTCGCGCCTGGCGATTTGGCACACCGCCTGGTTGCTGGATCAGCACGACAAGGCCCGCAACGAGACCAGCATCACCAAGGTGTTCTGCTCCGAGGCCCTGGGGCGCGTTGTCGACCGTTGCCTACAGATTCTCGGCTCGATCGGCATTACGCGTGACACCGTCGTCGAGCGGATCTACCGCGACATCCGACCGTTCCGAATCTATGACGGTCCTTCGGAAGTCCACCGCCACGTTCTGGCCCGCCGCATTCTCGCGCAGAACGGTCTCAGCAGGGGGTGACGGCCTATGCCGGGCAAGAGCGCCTACGAGCAAATATACGCGGGATTCCACTGGAATATTCCGGAGCGCTACAACATTGCCGCCGATGTCTGTGACCGCCACGCCCAACACCCCGGGAAGGTCGCGCTTATCGGCGTTGATGGCGACGGCGAGACCTGGGAGATGACCTTTCGGGACGTGCAGCGCCGCGCCAATAAACTGGCAAACCTTCTAGTGTCGCTCGGCCTCACGAAAGGCGACCGGGTGATGCTGCTGCTGGGTCAGAATGCGTGGACCGCGATTGCGCACGTTGCCTGCTGGAAGGCCGGCCTGATCTCGGTACCGGCCTCGACCCTGTTCGCCGCCGAAGCGATCGCCTATCGCCTCAATACCGCAGGGGTGCGGATCGTGATTACTGACCTTGCCAATCTGCCGACGTTGGAGACTGCAAGGCGTCTTTCTCCCGCAACCGAGCATGTGTTCCTGATCGACGGCGTTGGCACGGATTCCCCCTCCCTCCCGGAAACACTCGAGGCCGCCCGCGATACATTCAGCAATGTCGACACCGCGGCCAATGATCCAGCATTTCTGAATTTCACCTCGGGTACAACCGGCAATCCGAAAGGCGCGCTGCAGGCGCACCGCTCCATGCTGGGGCATCTTCCAGGGATCGAGCTTGGCCTGGATTCCTTTCCGCAACCCGGCGACCGCATGTGGTCGCCGGCCGACTGGGCATGGCTCGCGGGGTTAATGGATGTGCTGATGCCGGCTTGGTATTACGGCATCCCAGTGCTCACCTTCCGTGCGCCGCGCTTCGACCCGGAACAGGCCTACGCCATGATGGGCCGTCACCGCGTCAGGACCGCGTTGCTGACGCCGACCATGCTTCGCTTGATGCGGCAGGTTCCGGACCCGGTCGGCAGATATGGCATCAACATGCGTGCGATCATTTCCGGCGGCGAATCGGTCGGCAAGGAGCTGCATGAATGGGCCAACGCTGCGCTCGCCGCGCCGATCAACGAAATGTTCGGTCAGACCGAATGTAATCTCGTGCTGGGCTCGAGCGGAAGCATGATGCCGGTCAAACCGGGGTCGCTGGGTCGCGCGGTTCCCGGGCATATCGCCGGCATCGTGGATGATGACGGTCAGCCGTTGCCGACCGGTTCGACAGGCAATTTGGCGTTTCGCGGCCCGGACCCGGTGATGATGCTCGAATACTGGCAAAATCCCGAGGCGACGCGAAACAAATATGCCAATGGATGGCTGATTACGGGCGATACCGCGAGTTGCGATGACGACGGCTATTTCTGGTTCCACGGACGAACCGATGATGTCATCACGAGCGCCGGCTATCGCATCGGACCTTCCGAAATCGAAGATGCCCTGGCACGGCATCCTGCCGTCGTGATGGCCGCGGCCATTGGCGTGCCTGATCCGGTTCGCACCGAATCCATCAAGGCTTTCGTCGTTCTGGCGGAAGGAACATCGCCCTCGTCATCGCTGGTCGAGGAGATACGCAGCTCCGTGCGGGAACTTCTGGCCAAACATGAAGTGCCGCGAGACATCGAGTTCGTTGCGGCTTTGCCGATGACGACGACCGGAAAGATACTGCGGCGAGAATTGCGCGACAAAGAGCGCGCCAAGACGAAAGCAGAAGGGCCTTGATCTCGACGCCAGCCATTCCAGCCTGTGAAAAAGAATTGATCCGGTCAAAAAGGGGCAGGAGATCGGTCACGGACATGCCCGAGTTTGGCGGAAAGCGTTCAACTCACCTCATTGGCTCGTCGCTGTGGACTGCGCCCTGCGATCGGGTCAGCACGAGGCTCGAGCCCGAACCCGGCTCTGCAGATTGAATGCAAGTGCGTAGGCGAAATAATCCGGCCACTTCGGGGAGCGGCCGGATTGTGTGTGAATAGGCGCAGAACTATAGCTCCCAGATCGCTTGACCGGTCAAGGTGGTATGGCGCCGATCGGCGCCGGGCCCCCACGCGGAATGACAAAAAGACACACGGCTATTTTTTATTTTTGTGGGCGCAAAATCCAATACGCGCGTCCGAATCCAGACAAGATCTTTTCAGCGCTTCGGCTCATTTTAGAAAAAGGCCGTGTCTAGCAGCTCCGATCTCCAAAATCTGCTTTTTTCTCTGCTTTGCAACGGAGCAAGGGTCAATTGGGGAAGCCTGATCTAAAGGGAGGTGCTTTCATTCTTTGGCGGACCCGGCGGATTCATTGTGCTTGTGATCCCGCCACCTGACTAAAGCAAAATGCGCCGATATTCCCGGCGGCGCGTGCCCTCAGCAAACGGTGCGAAAGCGCTCGCTGACTGTAGCCAGAATTTCGTCAGGCGGACGCTTCCACCAATTATCTCGTGAGAAAATCTCAACCTCGCAAAAACCGTCGAAGCCGTTCTCCTCTACGAGAGAACGCAGTCCAGGCAGATCGATGACCCCATCGCCCATCATGCCCCGGTCGTAAAGAAGGTCAGTGGTTGGCACCAACCAGTCCGAGATATGAAAAGCCAGTATTCTTCCGCCTTTGCCCGCTCGCGCAATCTCTGCCGCAAGGGCTGGGTCCCACCAAGTGTGGTAGACATCGATCGCAACCCCCATTCCCTCACCCAGCTCATCGCAGATGTCATTCGCCTGCGCAAGTGTATTTATACACGCACGGTCCGCCGCGTACATGGGATGAAGCGGCTCGATCGCAAGCGGCACACCTGCAGCTCGCGCGTGCGGCAAAAGTGCCGCGATGCCCTCCCGAACCAGAGCCCTCGCCGCAATAACGTCACGTGAGTGCGGAATCAAGCCGCCTACGACTAGTACCAGACATCGCGCGCCGAGCGCCGCGGCTTCGTCCACGGCCCGACGATTATCATCGAGCGCCTTTGCCAAGCCTGCTCGATCCAGCGCGGTGAACATGCCTCCACGACAGAGTCCGGTGACGACAAGACCATGATCCTTCACGAGCCGCACCGACTCGCGCAGACCCAACGCCTGCACCTGATCCCGCCACGGCGAAATGCCCGGGATCCCGTGACGTCCCAGCCCGTCGACGATACGGGTCAGATCCCACTGGCCCCCAAACGTCGCCGTGTTGATCGAAAGATAGCGATTGTCGCGAGATAGATCACGCATCAGGTGCCGACACCATAGGTCTTGAGCACGGCAGCCATTCGGGAGACCGCAGCGTCCGGGTCAACCAGAAGCCCGGCCCTGTCGGCGAGCCGGAAAAGTTCCGCCAGGTAAAGGACCGATCTCGCACTCTGCTGTCCGCCGGCAAGCACGAAGTGCCGCTGATGGCCGTTGAGGTAGGCCATGAACACGATTCCTGTCTTATAGTAAAGAGTTGGCCTTTTGAAGATATGCCGGCCAAGCGGTACTGTCGGAGCTAAAATGTCGTGAAACTCCTTCTCACTGCCGCGCGCCAAGGCCGAGAGTGCGGCAGAGGCAGCCGGTGCGATCGCGTCAAAGATGCCTAGCAGGGCATCGGAATAGCCCATGGAATCGCCCGCGATTAGCTCCGCGTAATTGAAATCATCGCCCGTGTACATGCGCACTCCGGCGGGAAGCCGCCGTCGCATTCCAATTTCACGATTCTTGTCCAGCAGAGATACTTTGACGCCGTCAATTTTTGCCGCGTTCTGGGTGACGATATCGATCAGGACGTCGGTTGCAGCATCCAGATCCGCATGTCCCCAGTAGCCCGCGAGAGCCGGGTCGAACATATCTCCCAGCCAATGTATAATAACCTTCTCTTTCACCTGCCGAAGAAGACGGTTGTACACGCGGATATAGTCGCTCGGCCCTTCCGCGGCCGCGGCAAGGGCGCGGCTCGCCATTAGAACGATACGTCCACCGAGCGCCTCGATCTGGCCAATCTGATCTTCATATGCACGAAGAACTTCGTCGATACCAACCCGCCCCGGGGAAAGGTTATCGGTTCCGGCACCCGAAAACAGCAGAGCACCCGGAACGTCCTTGGCAGCAGCGATCGAATGGCGGATCAGATCAAGCGAGGTCGGCCAATCGACACCCATGCCGCGCTGCGCAGTATCCATCGCCTCGGCAACACCAAAGCCGAGATTCCAGAGATGGCGGCGATACGCGATCGTGGCCTCCCAGTCGAGCCTGGTTTCGAGCCATGGATCTACGTCGGCGTAGGGGTCCGCCACAACATGAGCGGCGGCAAAGGCCACGCGGTTAAACGGGCCGTCCGCGTGCGTCGGAAATTTGCTGGGTGCGCCCGTGACTAACAGTTCGGTACCGCCGTCAGCGGATGGGAGAATGATCCTCGCCACCGTTCAGACCTCCAGCTTTGGTACCTCGACCCAGCGTCGCTCCGCCCAGCTCTTCAGGCCAAGTTCGGCGAGTTGCACTCCCTTTGCCCCCTCGAGAAAGTTCCACTTGAAAGGGGCACCCTCCAGAACATGCCGGATGAACATCTCCCACTCCATCCTAAATCCGTTATCATACTCCTCGGTATCAGGCAGTTCCTGCCAATCCGCAAACAAATTTTCCTGCCTGCGCTCGTCCGGATTCCATACTGGCTTTGGAGTCGCCGCGAGCGGCTGGATAAAGCACCGGGTCAGTCCAGCGACCGCCGAACCCGCGGTGCCGTCGACCTGGAACGTGACGAGATCATCTCGCCGAACGCGTGTGCACCAGGAACTGTTGATTTGCGCGATAATCCCGCCTTCGAGTTCAAAAGTTGAAAAAGCGGCATCGTCAGCGTCTGCCGCATAAGGCTTTCCCTCCTCGTCCCAACGCTTTGGCATGAAGTTTGCGCCGTAGCAGCTAACAGCTTTTACTTCCCCGAAGAGACCGTCGAGCACATAGCGCCAGTGGCACAGCATGTCGAGGATAATGCCACCTCCATCCTTTCGACGGTAGTTCCAGGAGGGTCGCTGCGCGGGCACGCCCGACCCATCAAAAACCCAATAGCCGAAATCCCCCTTGACGGCCAGGATGCGGCCAAAAAACCCTGACTCGACAAGACGGCGGATTTTTCGAAGACCTGGCAGAAAAAGCTTATCCTGCACCACCCCATGCTTCAACCCCGCCTGAGTTGCGGCGCGATAAAGTTCAAGCGCGTCGGCGCTCGACATGGCCAGCGGCTTCTCACAATAGATATGCTTGCCGGCCGCGATCGCCCGCTCGACGTTCGCCTTCCGCAGGTCCGTCGAAACGGTATCGAAGTAGATTGCATCTTGCTTATTGCCAAGTGCCGCGTCGAGGTCGGTGGTATATCGAGAGACACCGTAGGCATCCGCAAGCGCTTTGACCTTGCTGGCATTACGTCCGACCAGAACCGGGTCGGGAACGACGCGCGTTCCGTCCTTCAGCACGATTCCCCCCGCCGCACGTATGGCGAGGATTGAGCGCACGAGATGCTGGTTTGTTCCCATGCGTCCCGTAACGCCATTCATGATAATCCCGAGGCGCTCCGTCACAATTCCAGTCTCCCTTTCCATCTTCCATAAAGGTCGGCTCAGACCTACCAGCCGAGCTGCTCGCCCGCTCTAGCCCATCCCCAGCAATTGGTATATCCGCCGCGTATAGGTACCAAAGACTTCCGTAGTCTTGACGTCGAGCCGGCGCGGAAGCGGCAGATCTATCGGTATGCTGTCGGCCATGCGCGCCGGTCCGGCGGTGAGTACGACAACCCGCGTGCTGAGAAAGACCGCTTCGGCGATGCTGTGCGTCACGAATACAATCGTCTTGTGGCTTTCGCGCCAAATTCGAAGAAGCTCCAGGTTCATATTCTCGCGAGTCAGCGCATCAAGGGCACCGAAGGGTTCATCCATCAAGATCAACTTCGGATTATGAATGAGCGCGCGGGCGATCGCCGCCCGCTGCTGCATTCCACCCGAAAGCTCATAGGGCCGCTTGTCCTCGAATCCCGACAGGCCGACAAGCGCGAGAAGCTCGAGCGCACGATCACGGCTCTCGGCCATCGGCAGCCCCAGTATCTCGGCCGGGAGGAGGACATTTTCCAGGATCCTCCGCCACTTGAGAAGGAGCGGCTGCTGAAACACCATTCCGATGTCACGGGCCGGGTCAAAACTATGCGCCGCCGATCCAACGCGGACCTCACCCGAATCTGCAGCGTGCAGTCCCGCTAGGATCTTGAGCAGGGTTGTCTTGCCGCAACCGGAGGGGCCAACCAAAGATACCATTTCCCCGGGCATCACGTCGAAGGTGACATCTGAAATGGCAAGGAACTCCTCCTCACCCTTCCGATAGGCCTTACGGACGTTGGCAAGATGAATAAATGGCTCAGTCACCATGTCTAATCACTGTACGCGCGCATCACGCGGAACAAACAGCCGCTCGAGTCCAACGACCATTCCGTAGAGAGCGACGCCGATCAGTGTGACGAATATCACGGACATGAACATTCCTGCTGTGTCGAGATTCACCTGAACTTGCAGCATGACGTAGCCAAGGCCCTTTGAGGAGCCGAGAAACTCCCCGACGATTGCGCCCGCTACCGCTAGAATTGAAGCAACTTTCATTCCGGCGAAGATATAAGGCAACGCACCCGGCAGCTGGATCTTGGTGAAAATCTGCCAGCGCGAGCCTTTCAGCGTGCGTACGAGATCGAGGAGATCGGGCTCGACCTCCCGCAGTCCGCGAGCTGTGGTCAGAATGATCGGAAAAAAGGCGATGGAAAAGGCGATGATGGAGTTGGTCAGAATGCCGTAGGAGAACCACACGATGATAAGCGGTCCGAGAGCGACCTTGGGAATCATGTTCAAGCTGACGAGGAGGGGCATCAGCACCGTCTCAAGCGCGTTCGACCATGAAAATACCAGCGCAAGTCCGACGCCCACAATGACTGCCAAAAAATAGCCGCCGAAAATCTCTGTTGCGGTAACCAGGATATTGTTCACCCAGCCATAAGTCGGGGTGAAGATGGTTTCAAAAGTCGCCACTGGCGAAGGCATGATGAAGTGGGGAACCTTGCCGATAACGACAAACAGATACCAAACGAGAAGAAGCGCCACATGGGCGAGAACGGCAATGGCGTATTTTTGGGACTTCTCAAAACGCTTGTTCATTATCGACCCCCTTAGACCGTCCCCGACGGGCGCACAGCTCTGGTGCCGCCATAGCTGGTGCGCCGCAGTCGCAATAAGACGCTCTACCCTTTCACTTACTGCTGGTCCCTCGGTCGGCTCAACCGGCTGCTATGGCGCGCACCCCTCCCGAACGCGGGCAACATCACCTTCATGATAGCCACTTTTGCAGGTTCGCGCGGACGAAGTCATGATCCTGAAGCTCCGGATAGGCGTTCATTATCCGGTCGATCTCCTCGGACTGACCGGGACTGAGGCCTTCCGCGGGATCGAGACACCAGATGCCTTCGAACAGGCCTTGCCGCCGCAGCACCTCATGGCAGCCCGCGATGCAGCCATGAAAATCATGCGCCACGTCGAACAGCGCGCTGTTGCAATCCGTGATCGCCGAATCGAGCCCCAGCAGTTCCTCTTCGATCGCTCCGTTCTTGACGGCACGGTGGATGCGATCGAGAAGACGGACGGCCACCTGGGTCCAGACGCTCCAGTGACCAAGGAGCCCGCCCCTTGCCCGCAGCACGATCTCCTGCCCGTCGCGCTTCACAACAAAGGGTGTCACAAGGTCGAGGATAATGTGGTCGTCGTTGCCGGTATAAAGAGTTACCCGCTCCTCGGCGCGCGCCATTGCGACCCCTCGCACAACGTCAAGAGTGCGGTATCGATCGAAGGGGGCCATCTTGATGCCCACGACATTGTCGAGTTCCGCAAAGCGACGCCAGAACGCCGAAGACAGGCAAATGCCCCCAACCGCGGGCTGAAGGTAGAAACCGACTACCGGCAGAACGCGCGCGACGGATCGGCAATGGTCAAGAAGCTCATCCTCGGAGGCTCCCCTCATGGCACCGAGGCTGAGCAGCCCTGCATGATAGCCAAGAGACCGAGCAATCTCAGCCTCCGCGGTGGCCCGCGTGGTTCTTCCGGCGACGCCCGCGATCATGACCACGGGCCGATCGCTCCACGCTGCTGCGGTCTCGGCCGCCAGCCTGAGAACGGGCTCGTACAAGCCGGCATCCCGAATCGCGAATTGCGTAGAGTGAACGCCAACCGCAAGGCCTCCGGCACCCGCATCAAGGTAATAGCGGGTGAGCGCCCGCTGCCGAAGACGCTCGAGCTAACGTTTAT
>JAJYTL010000054.1 GCA_021793055.1 Pseudomonadota bacterium | reverse complement strand
GCCATGCCGTGGTAGCGCAAGCCGCCGGCGTGCGAGGCGGGCGGCATGAAGGTCGAGCCGAGGGTGTGCATCTTGACCAGCGGCGTCAGGTGCCCGGTGTCGCCGAAATCGTAGGTGTAGCGGCCCTTGGTCAGGCTCGGGCAAGAGCTCGGCTCGGCTGCCAGGATGCGCAGCTTCGCGCCCTTGATCTTCTCGCGGATGAAGGGGAAGGCGAGGCCGGCGAAGTTCGAGCCGCCGCCGGTGCAGGCGATGACCACGTCCGGGCTCTCGCCGGCCATCTCCATCTGCTTGATCGCTTCCTCGCCGATCACCGTCTGATGGGTGCAGACGTGGTTGAGCACGCTGCCGAGCGCGTATTTGGTGTCGTCGCGGCTGGCGGCGACCTCGACCGCTTCCGAGATCGCGATGCCGAGCGAGCCATTGCTGTCCGGATCCTTTTCCAGAATGGCGCGGCCGGCCGCGGTGAGCGGCGACGGACTCGGGACGCAGCGCGCGCCGTAGGTTTCCATCAGGGCGCGGCGATAGGGCTTCTGGTTGTAGGAGATGCGCACCATGAAGACCTCGACCTCGAGGCCGAACAGGCTGCCGGCGAAGGCGAGTGCGCTGCCCCACTGGCCGGCGCCGGTCTCGGTCGAGAGCCGGGTCACGCCTTCCTGCTTGTTGTAGAAGGCCTGCGGCACCGAGGTGTTGGGCTTGTGGCTGCCGGCGGGCGAGACGCCCTCGTACTTGAAATAGATGTGCGCCGGGGTGTCGAGCGCGCGCTCGAGCCGCCGCGCCCGCATCAGCGGCGAGGGCCGCCACAGGCGGTATATGTCGCGCACCGGCTCCGGAATCTCGATCCAGCGCTCGGTCGAGACCTCCTGGGCGATCAGCGCCATCGGGAAAAGCGGCGCCAGATCGGCGGGGCCGATCGGCTGGCCGGTGCCGGGGTGCAGCGGCGCCGGTGGCGGCGCCGGCAGGTCGGCGGCGAGGTTGTACCACGCCTTCGGCATCGCCTCTTCGGGCAGCAGGTATTTGACGGTGTCGGTCACGGCGGCGCACTCCCCCCTTGCAATGAAAATGATTATGACAATGACAATGACAATCGCGCTGGCGACGGGCGGCGCCTGTCGCCTCTCCGGTTCTACATCACCCGCCGCGCGCTTTCCATACTGCCGAGCGGGCGCCGGGCGCGCTCAGCGCCGCGCCGGCGGTCGCGCCTCCTGCGCGAAGCAATGGCGGCCGCGGCCGTGGTACGCGAACAGCGAGCGGTCGCGCGGGCTCCCGTCCGCTGCCGGCGCGGCGCTCGCGGTGTCGAACGTGGCGCAGAGCTCGTAGGAATAGGGGCCGGTGATCGCATAGGTATAGGCCCGTCCCGCCGGGTCGTTGAGATGGAAGCGAGGCGTCGCGCCGTGCGTCGCCGGGATGAGATCGTCGAGCCTTACGGGCAACTCTTCGTGCGTCAGGCGATAGGCGGTGATCGCCTGCGAGATCGCGGCGAGATCATTCGCGCGGATGCGATCGAGGGTCTCGCGGCGGATCTCGCGTGGCGAGCCGATGACGAGGAAACCGGCGACGATCGCCGCCAGGGCGACGATGCCGGTGCCCGCGGCGAACAGCGTCGCCGGGGCCGGTTTCACGTCTTTTCCTCTTGGCGCATGTCGGCGAGGAAGAAGCCGAAGATGCTGCCGGCGATCAGCGCCACCACCGCGGCCTTGAGCAGGAAGCGGATGGTAAGCTCGCCGCCGAGGGCGTTGTAGATCAGCGCCACCCCGTCGCCGGCGAGCCACAGGCCGGTGACGAACAGCGTCAGATAGGTGAGCCATTTGCGCGGCCGCGAGTTGCGCTTCGTCGGATCCTTGGCGATCGCCCGCGTCACTTGGCGAAAGGTGACGAAGAACAGCGGAAAGGCGACGATCATCGCCGAGATGTTCCAGCGCATGCGGGCCGGCGAGAAGTCGCGGAGATAGCCGGCCCGCGCGAGGTCGGGAAAGCGGTGATCGATGAGCTGGAAGATCAGCGCGCCGAGATTGTAGGCGGTGGCGTAAAGCGCCGCGAACAGCACCAGGTAGACGAAGACCTCGCGCGCCGAGAGATAGGGTTTCGGCCGCGGCACCGGCAGCGGGAAATCGACCTCGGCGAAGGCGCCGAGGGCGGCGTCGACGTCGGGTTCGGCCCAGCCGGCGCGGCGGAGCGCGGCGGCGATCTCCGGCCGCTTGTTGCCGGCGGCGAGCGCTTTTTGCGTGAAATCGAGAAGTAGGCTGTCCATGGCCCGCTCGCTCCTTGCCTTTCGCTCCTTGCCTTGGCAACGCGGCGCCGCGCGGCGCCGTGCGGCGATCGCGACGCGATCAGTAGGGCCGGCGCCGCGCCGCCGCCCAGGGCGACGTTGCCTGCGCCAGCGCGGTGAGACGGGCGATGCGCGCCGCGATCGGCGGATGGGTCGAGAACAGGCTGCCCAGATGCTCGCCGCTCAACGGGTTGACGATGAAAAGATGCGCCGTCGCCGGGTTGCGCTCGGCGTCCTCGTTCTCGATCTGGCGGGCGCCCTCGTGCAGGCGCGCCAGCGCGTCGGCGAGCCACATCGGCTGGCCGGCGATGGCCGCGCCGGCCTCATCGGCGGCGTATTCGCGCGTGCGCGAGATCGCGAGCTGCACCAGCGTCGCGGCGAGCGGCGCTAGCAGCATGACCAGCAGGCCGGCCGCCGCGCCTAGGGGATGGCCGCGCTCGTCGCCGCGGCCGGCGGAAAAGAAGAACAGGAAATTCGCCAGCATGCCGATGGCGCCGGCCAGCGTCGCGGTGATCGTCATGGTGAGCGTGTCGCGATGCTTCACATGCGCGAGCTCGTGGCCGAGAACGCCGGCAAGCTCGCGCTGCGACAGCAGGCGCAACAGGCCCTCGGTGACCGCGATGGCGGCGTGCTCGGGATCGCGCCCGGTGGCGAAGGCATTGGGCTGGTCGCTTGCGATGACATAGACCTTCGGCATCGGCAGGTCGGCGCGTCCGGCGAGATCGCCGATCAGGCGGAACAGCTCGGGGGCCTCGTGCGCGCCGACCTCGCGGGCGCCGTAGAGCGACAGCACCACCTTGTCGGCGCTCCAATAGGCGAAGAAGTTCATCGCCCCGGCGAGCAGCAGCGCCACCACCATGCCCTGTGGCCCGCCGATCCAATAGCCTACCGCCATGAACAGCGCGGTGAGGGCGGCGAGCAAGAGCCCGGTGCGGAGAAAATTCACCATGGCGGGAAAATACCCGCGCGCAAAGCCGCCGATGTTGATCTGGGTCAAGGCACGCTGGCGGGCGCCGGGATGGCGGCGCGTGGACGACAGCCCGGGGAGGTGCGAAAATCCATCGGCCGCGCGACCCACAGCGGCGCGATCGGGAGGCTTCTTCCGATGACCGAAATCACCACCAGGCCCGGCACCGGGACGCGGCCGAAGACCGAGCGGCCGCGCCTGCACAAGGTCATTCTGATCAACGACGATTACACGCCGCGCGGCTTCGTCGTCGCGGTGCTCAAGGCGGAGTTCCGCATGACCGAGGACCAGGCCCATCGGGTGATGATCACGGCGCACCGGCGCGGCGCTTGCGTCGTCGCCGTCTACACCAAGGAGGTGGCCGAGACCAAGGCGACGCGGGCGAGCGAGGCCGGCCGCGCGAACGGCTATCCGCTGCTCTTCACCACCGAGCCCGAGGACTAGCCGCGCGATAATTTTGCGCCGAGCCGAGCGAAAATCATGTCCGCGCGCAAGGGCGCGCTATCGCACCAGCTTGCGATAGAGATGCCAGGTCGCGTGGCCGAGCACCGGCAGCACGACGATCAGCCCGACGAACATCGGGATCGAACCGATGACCAGGCCGGCGGCAACGATCAGGCCCCACAGGATCATCGGACCCGGATTGGCCGCGACGGCGCGGATCGAGGTGCGGATCGCGGTGTCGAGGCCGCAATCGCGCTCGAGCAGCAGCGGGAAGGCGACGATGCTGATGCTCGCCGCGACGATGGCGAACGGCGCGCCGACGGCGATGCCGGCGGCGATCATGACTTGGCCCGCGCCGGTCAGGAAGACGTCGTGCAGGAAGCCCGGGATGGAGGTTAGCTCGGCCGGTCCCAGGGTCACGCGATAGATGCCCCACGCGGCCGCGAGCCAGAGGATCAGGAGCGCGGCGAGAACGAGGCCGAGGACCAGGATCGCGCCGGCGGCCGGTGCCCGCGTCACGTCGAGCGCGTTCCGCCAGCTCACCGGCAGGCCCTGTTCGCGCCGCCGGCTCATCTCGTAGAGGCCGACGGCGGCGAAGGGGCCGATCAGCGCGAAGCCCGAGGCGAGCGGGAAGAGCAGCGGCAGCATCTCACCGCCGAGCGCGAGCCGCGTCAGGATCAGGCCGACGGCCGGATAGATGGCGCAGATGAAGATCACGTCGCTGCGGCAGGCGCCGAAATCGCCGAGGCCATGGGCCAGCACATCGCGCAGCTCGCGGGCCGCGATGCGGCGCAGCTCGGGCGGCGGCGAATGGGCGGTCTCGCCGATATGCGAGAGCGAGCGGCCGGTCGAGGCCATGGCATGACCGATGTTGACCACCTGCGCCCGCGTCCACTCGACCGGATTCCTGATGGTAGCCATGACCCTGCCTCCCGAACCGTTGGCCCGAGCGCGGGGCTGTCGCCCAACATATGGCGGCCGATCCTGCAAACCGCCGCGGCAACCCACGGCTTTGCGATTGCGAATTATACGCGCGTTTTGCGCCCGAGTCAGCCGGCTTTGGGCGGCCGCGGCGGCGGGCGGATTTCCCAAGCGGCGCCGTGCTTTGGGCCCGAGGCCGGGGCCAGGGGCGGCGCCCGCTCTTTGGCACTGTTCAAGAGCCGGCACTTCCTGTAGAGACCCTGGGCAGAGCTCGGGCGATCAGGGAGGAGACCCATCATGGCGGAACAACCTACCGCGGCAATCAACCCGCAACCGGCGGCGACGCAGGCGATCATGCGCTCGCCGCTCTTTCGCATTGCCTATACCACCGGCTTCCAGTTCCGCCTCAGTCCGATGGATTTCAACATCATCTTCGGCTGCGCCACGGGCCTGCCAAACGGCCAGAACGTGATGCAGGAAGAGGTCTCGCTGATGATGTCGCTGCCGACCCTGAAGCTCCTGAAGGAGCACATCACCATGGCGCTCGAGGTCATCGAGGCCGAGATCGGGCCGATCCAGGTGCCGGCCGCCGGCCGCCCGAACGAAGACAACCGCGCCGCCCTGGTGCAGGCCCTCAATATCCGCGGCAATCCGCTCACCGCCTGACCGGCCGCGGTTTTTCCCGTCCGTCGGCGCAGTTTCCGGCGACGCCGCCTTGACAGGAAGGGGCGCGGGATTTACCAATCCCGGCTCTGTGCCCAGGTGGCGGAACTGGTAGACGCGCTAGCTTCAGGTGCTAGTGGCCTTACGGTCGTGGAAGTTCGAGTCTTCTCCTGGGCACCACGCGACCCCTTCGCCCGGCGCGGCCCGCCGCGCCGGGGCGGGGCCGCTCTGGGGGGCGGCCCGAAAAAGGCCGATCTGCGATGATCCATCTCCATAAGGGCGATCTGCCGGACGACGTGCGCTTCACCGGCAGCGTCGCCATCGACACTGAGACCATGGGCCTGGAGCCCCATCGCGACCGGCTTTGCCTGGTGCAGCTTTGCGGCGGCGACGAGGACTGCCATCTGGTGCAGTTCGCCAAGGGCGCCTACGACGCGCCCAATCTCAAGCGCCTGCTCGCCGATCCGGCGGTGGTCAAGATCTTCCATTTCGCCCGCTTCGATATCGCCATGCTGCGCCATTACCTCGGCGTCGTCACGGCGCCGATCTATTGCACCAAGATCGCCTCGCGCCTGACCCGCACCTATACCGACCGCCACGGCTTGCGCGATCTCTGCCGCGACCTGCTCGGCGTCGACATCTCGAAGCAGCAGCAAAGCTCCGACTGGGGCGCCGAGACGCTGGAGCCGGCGCAGCTCGACTACGCCGCCTCGGACGTCTTACACCTGCACCGGCTGATGGCCCGCCTCGACGACATGCTGGCACGCGAAGGCCGCCGCGATCTTGCCGAGGCCTGCTTCCGCTTCCTGCCCGCCCGCGCCGAGCTCGATCTTCTCGGCTGGGCCGATTTCGACATCTTCCAGCACTGATTGCAGCGCTAGGGGGCACCGCGGCGCCGCTCTAGCGCGGCAAAGCCGGGTCGATATCGCGGCGCAGCGCGTCGAGCCGCGCCGCCCACGGCCGGATATCGAACTTCTCAACCGCGCGCGCCCGCGCCCGCCGCTGCCAATCGGCGCGCGCCCGCTCGTCGCCGGCAAGCGCCATCAGCGCCGCGCCCAAGCCCGCGGCCGTCATCGGATCGAGGATCATCCCGGCATCGCCGACGATCTCCGGCAGGCCGCCGCGCCGGCTCGCGATCACCGCCGCGCCGGCCGCCATCGCCTCCAGCGCGGTGCGGCCGAAGGGCTCGTCCCAGACCGAGGGCACGACCGCGATGGCGGCGCGGCGGAAAGCGGCCATGACCGCCTCGTGCGGCACGAAATCGCGCCGCGTCGCGCGCGCCCCAAGCGTCGCCAGCGCCGCCTGGACTTGCTTGCCGTAATCAGATCCCGCCCGCGCGCCGCCGATCAGCATCGCCTGCCAGCCGGACAGGCCGGGCAATGCCGTCGCCACGGCCTCGGCGAAGAGCAGCGCGCCCTTTTCCGGAATGACGCGGCCGACGAAGAGGATCAGCGGCTCCTTGGCCGCGCCGGGGCGGGCCGCCTCGGCCATGGCGTCGATGGCGCAGGGAAACACCAGCACCCGCTCGTGGCCCTCGGTGATGCCGGCGAGAAAGCGGCCTCGCACCCATTCGCTGACGCAGAAGACGAAGCGCGCGCGGGTCAGGATGCGCCGCCGCTCTTCGGCCCGCTTTGCGCCCCGTATTTCCTGCGGATCGTTGTGCAGCCAGAGCGACACGGCGGCTTCGGGGAAGCGGCGGGCAAGGAGGTGGAAGATCTCGACCCGGTTGTGGACGTCGATATGGCGGGGCGGCGCCGGCGCAAGATCGGCTGCGCAGCCGAGCGCGAAGCCTCGCGTGCGGCGGCGCCACAAAGCGTCCTTCGGCGCGATGGCGCGAAACGCCGGGTTCAGCGGCGCGTCGGTCGCGAGGCCGAGGATCGCGGTCTGATCGCGCAGCGCGGAATGGCGCACGTAATCGTTGACGGTGAGCGCGACGGCGCCGAAGCGGCTTGCGGAAAAGCGCTCGCGCCGCGGCAGCACGATGGCGATGGCGGCGCTCACGGCGCGGCCCGCGCGGCGCGCAGCCGCAGCGCCGCCATCACCGCCTCGACCGGGAGATCGCGGAGGTCGTCGCGCCGCAGCCAGGCCGCGTCCGGCCCGCGTGGCGCCGATTGCTCGGCGTTGGTGCGCCGCGACATCAGCATCAGGGTCGGCGTGCCGAGCGCGGCGGCGAGAAACACCGGCCCGGTGTCGTTGCCGACGCAGCCCGCGGCGCGGCGCGCCACCGCCGCGAGTTCGAGAAGCGTAGTCCGGCCCATGAGGTCGATGGCTTCCGGCAGCCGCCGCTTGATCTCGGCGATCGCCGCGCGGTCGGCCGCGGTGCCGGCCAGCGCCACCGCGAGGCCCCGGGCGCGGAGCGCGGCCCCGAGCGCGGCATAGTTTTCCGCCGGCCAGCGCTTTTCCGGGTGCGTCGGCGACGAGCCCGGAATCAGCAGGACGAAGCCGGGCGGCAAGGCGAGGCGCGCGATGTCGGCGTCGAGCCAGGCGAGATCGGTCGGCCGCGCCTCGGGCAGGCCGGCGGCGGCAAGCTCGGCCCGCATGCGCTCGGCATTGTGGCGCCGGCCCGGCGCCGGCGGCGCCGGGCGAAAGGCGGCGCCCGGCACGGTGCCGACCCAATCCGGCCGATGGCGGCCGTAAAGCAGATGGAAATAGAGCGCCGTGCGGTCGTTGCACTGGAGATCGTAGACCCGCTGGAAGCGCTGCCGGCGAAGCCGCCCGGCGAGGCGGAGCGTGGAAATGGCGGTGCCGGGGCCGCGCGGCCGGCCCTGCGGCCAGACTTCGTCGAACCAGGGCATGCGGTGGGCGATCTCGGCGAAGGGCGGCGTGGTAAGAAGGACGATCCGCTCGCGGCGGTGGTGGGCGCGGATGTCGTGGAAGGCGTCGAAGGCCTGTACCAGGTCGCCGAGCGCGCCGAGCTTGATCACCAGCACCGCCGGCTCATGATCGGCCGCGCGCGCCATAGGGCCTCAGACCTCGTCCGGCCGCCAGCTCGCCATGGCGACGGCGAAGGCCATGAGCGGCCAGAACACGATCTCGCGCTGGCTGACGTAGAAGCTCGATGTGGTGGCGAGCGGCCACAGCCGAAGCAGCACCGCCATGGCGGCGCCGCCGAACAGCGGTTCGTCGCGCCAGCGCCGCCAGTCGCGCACCGCCGGCGCCAGCATCAGGATCAGCACGGCCAGGATCAGGCCGGTGCCGACCACGCCGCCCTCGGCCAGGTTCTCGATCCAGATCTGATGCGGATGCAGATCGGCGCAGACCTCGTGCGGCACGCCGGGCGGCTGATAGCGGGCGCAATCGTAGCGGTATTGCCGAAAGCCGATGCCGACCACGGGATTGGCGGCGAAGACGCGAAGCCCGCCGTGCATGACTTCGAGATAGGCGGAACGGTGCGGATGGCTGAACTGCCACAGTGCCTCGGTGGCGCGCAGGCGCAGCGGCGGGCTCGCCGCCACCACCAAGCTCGCCGCGATCGCGCCCGCACCGGCGATGATGCCGATCGCGCGCCAGCGCAGCCGCCCGATCACCTTGAGGGCGACGGCGCCGGCGGCGATGAACAGCAGGAAGGCCATGCGCTCGCCGGAAAAGAGGATCGCGGCGGTGAGCGCGAGGAGGGCGAGGACGGCGGCAAGGCGAAGCCAGATCGCGCGGCCGCGGTCGGTCGCGGCGGCGAGCGCCCAGACCACGATCGGCATGCCGATCAGGGTCAGGATCATGCCGACGTCGAGCTTACCGTCGGGATCGGTGAGCCGTGTGCCGTCCATCGCCGGCGTCCAGCCGAAGATGTCGTGGCCGCTGGTGCGCTGGTAGAGCGCGTCGGCGACGGCGAAGGCGACGGTGAGGGCATAGGCCCAGAACACCCGCCGTTTGAGCCTCGGCACGGTGCGGAACAGCGCGCACTGGGCGGCGACGAAGACCGGAAAGCGCATCCACACCAGGCCGCTTACCACCGCGATATGGGGATAGGTGGTGAAGATGCCGCGCAAGGTCTCGAAGGCGGAAAAGGCGAGAGCGGCGATGAACCAGGGCTCGCGCGCCCAGGCGAAATCGTCGCGGCGATAGGAGCGGTAAAGGAACAGCACTGCGACCAGGCTGATCGCCGTGTCGCAGAAGCTGTGCAGGAAGACTAGGGGCGCCACCAGCACGGAGAGCGCGACCATGGCGGCGAGCAGGCCTTCGCCCTCGGCGCCGCTGCCGGCGGTCAATGCCCGCGCCAGGCGCCGCGCCGCCGCCTTGGCCGGCGTCCCGATCGTCTCCATGAAATGCCCCGCCATCCGCGCTCCCTTCATGTGAAGCAGAGCAGGATCGTCGCCGCGCGCGGCGGTGCGCAACGTTCCTGCTCTGGCTGCCCGTCGATCGTCCCGCGACGCGGCCGGCGCGGGCGGGGACGCGAGGCGGCGCCAAGGAAGCATCGGCCCGCCCGCCTTGTCAATTGCCCGCCTTGTCAATTGCTTCGGCTTCGTCGAGCGTCCGGCGTCAGCGCTTGGGCAGGGCGCGATAGGCGCGCCGTTTGCGGACGCTGTTGACCAGCTTGGTGACTTGCCGAGCCGCCCGCCACTTCAGGGTCTCGGCGCCGGGGTAGGTGTCGCGCCGCGCGCCGTCGTCCTGATGGCGGTCCTCGTCGATATAGGAAACGCCGGCGTCGTCGTTCTCGACCAGGGGTCGCTCCAGGGCATAGATGTCGAGCCCGTTCCTCCAATAGCTGTGCAGCGCCTTGTCGACGGCATCGGCGAAGCGGTCCGCGCCGGCAAGGAATTTCGCCGCGCCCCGCCGTGACATGACATAGCCGTACGCGCACATTTGGCCGTAGCGAAGGCGGCCCAGGGTGACGCCGCCCGGCAACCGGCGGCAGGGGACGAAGGTCTCGTTCTTGCGGAACTTGCGGTGCAGGTCGATGAGGTCGAAATCGCCGCCCGCCCGCTCGATCGCGTCGAGCGCCGCCGGCAAATCCGGCGACAGCTTGAGATCGTCCTCGAGGACGGCCGCCATGGCGGCGCCGCTCGCGAGCAATTGGCCGATCGCGCGGCGGTGGCTGAGCCAGCAGCCGATCTCGTTGCGCGACAAGGGATAGGGGCTGAGGAAGCGGCGCTTGCGGTGGTCGACCAGCGCGAGCTCGGCTTCCGTCAAGGCGCGGCCGTCGCTTGCCTCGATCCAGTCGCAGGCAAGCCCGAGGGCGGCGCATTGGCGCGCCATCTTTTCCCGCCGCTCGGCCGCGCGGGCCAGATTGATCACATAAATCCGCATCGCGTCTCAGGCCCCTGTTCCGGCCTCTTGCATAACCTAGATCGCGCGGGCGGCGAAGCGGATTGCGCCGGCGGCCAGGCGGGCGGATATTTCCGGTTGCGCCGGCCGCGAGGGTTTCCCCCGCAAGGGTTTACGAGCCTTTTTTGTTCGCCGGGTTGCTTTTGTCAACGCCCATCTCCATAATTGGCACGATTTTTGTTTGCGAGGCGCCCGCCGCGACCTTCGGCGGGCCAGCCGGGGAGAGGTTGGTTTGAGTGCGACGCCGAATCCCGTCCAGGTGCAGCTTGCGGAGGCCTATGAAGCGGCGGCGGCCGATCTTGCGGCAGGGCGCCGGGTGCTCCGCCTGGAAGCCGAGGGGCTGAGCGCTCTTTCGGCGCAACTCGACAGCAATTTCAGCAAGGCAGTCGATCTTCTCGCCGCCGTCACCGGCCGGGTGGTGGTGAGCGGCATGGGCAAGAGCGGCCATATCGCGCGTAAGATCGCGGCGACCCTGGCCTCCACCGGCACGCCGGCGATTTTCGTCCATCCGGCCGAGGCGAGCCACGGCGATCTCGGCATGATCGCCGAAGGCGATGCGGTGATCTGCCTGTCCAACTCCGGCGACACCCGCGAGCTCGACGATCTTGTCGCCTACACCCGGCGTTTCCGCATCCCGCTGATCGGCATCGTCGGCCGCGAGCGATCCGACCTCGCCCAGGCCGCCGACATCACCCTTTTGCTGCCGGCCGCGGCCGAGGCCTGCCCGATGGGGCTCGCCCCCACCACCTCGACCACGGTGATGCTGGCCTTGGGCGATGCGCTCGCGGTCGTGCTGCTGCAACGCAACGGCTTTTCCGCTGATCACTTCCGCCTGTTCCATCCCGGCGGCAGCTTGGGCCGCAAGCTCGCCAAGGTCGCCGATCTGATGCACGACGGCGCGGCTCTGCCGCTGGTGCCGCTCGGCACCGAGATGACCGAGGCGCTGCTGGTCATGACGGCGAAGAGCTTCGGCTGCATCGGCGTCACCGACGGGGCGGGCCGGCTCGCCGGCATCGTCACCGACGGCGATCTCCGCCGTCACATGGCGGGCGGGCTGTTGGAGCGCAAGGTCGACGAGGTGATGACCGCCAATCCCAAGACCATCCGCCCGACCGCGCTCGCCGCCGAGGCCGTCGGCCGCATGAACGAAAGCAAGATCACCAGCCTGTTCGTCACCGAGGACGCGGTTCCGGTCGGCATCGTCCACATCCACGACTGCCTGCGGGCGGGCGTTGCCTGAGGCGATGGAAAAACGCCGCCGAAGCGTCACCGCGACGGCCCCGCATGCCGCATGGTGGGCGAGTGGCCCGCGGCGTCCGGTGACCGCCGCCGCCACCCGCCAAAGCCGTCTCATCGGCCTGATGAAGCTGCTTCTGCCGGCGGCGGCGGCGGCGCTGATCGCCGTCGTCGTCGCGTGGCCGCAGGTGTACCGTCAGGTCGGCCAGTTCACCCTCAAGTTCTCGCCGATCAAGATCTCCGATTTGCGCGTGCAGATGATCGGGGCGCGCTACGAGGGGGTGAGCGATCGCGGCCAGCCCTATCGCATCACGGCGGCGCAGGCGGTGCAGGAATCGGCCGATCACGACCGCATCGCGCTGACCACGCTCGGAGCCCAGCTGACCCTGAACAACGGCATCTGGACCATGGTCCACGCCAACCGCGGGATTTACCGGCGCGCGCGGAAGATTCTCGATCTCTCCGGCCATGTCAGCGTCTATACCGATCGCGGCTACGAGTTCCACAGCAAGACCGCGGTGGTCGATTTCGCGAACGGCACGGTGACGTCCGACGATCCGGTGCGCGGCCATGGCCCCGCCGGCACTCTGGTCGCCGACAGCTTCCGCTCCACCGACAAGGGCGACCACCTCTATTTCATCCGCAACGTCAAGGTGACGCTCTATCCGGAGCAGGCGAAATGATCGCGCGCGGGGTGGCGGCGAAGGCGCGCGGCTTCGCGCTCGGCCTGCTTCTGGCGTGCCTGCTCGGCGGCGGGTTCATCGGCGTCGCGGCGGCGCAGGCGCCGGATACCCAAGTGCCCGGCTTCCATCACAACACCCGCCAGCCGATCAAGATCGACGCTGACAAGCTCGAGGTGCGGCAGAACCGGGAGATCGCGATCTTTACCGGCAATGTCGTTGCGGTGCAGGGCGAGATGAAGCTGCGCGCCGATACCCTGAAGGTGCATTACCACGGCAACCAGGCCGGCCGCGGGGCCGGCGCCGCGGCCGCCACGGCCGATCCGCGGCCGAAGCCGGGCGCCGCCGGTCCGGGCGCGATGGGCGCGATCTCCGAGATCG
The DNA here is from genome assembly GCA_021793055.1 of Pseudomonadota bacterium. GTDB lineage: Bacteria > Pseudomonadota > Alphaproteobacteria > Ferrovibrionales > Ferrovibrionaceae > JAJYTL01. The sequence goes on along the minus strand of JAJYTL010000054.1, from coordinate 813 downwards.
ACGCCTTCGGCCATGTCTTCCTGCTCGCGCCCGGCGAAACCGCGCAAGGCAGCGCCGGCGTCTATGACGTCGAGAAGCACGTCATCGTGCTCACCGGCACGCCGGTGGTGCTGACCCGCGGCAAGAACGTGCTCACCGGCCAGCGGGTGCGGATGAATCTCGATACCGGCATGAGCGAGTTGACGCCGGTGGCGGGCGGCCGCGTGCACGGGCTGTTCGTGCCCGAGCAACGGAGCGGCCGGCCGGAGAAGCGGCGATGAGCGGCTGGTGGCGGTGGATCGGCGGCGGCGACCGGCCGCGCGAAGCCATCGCGCGCGACGAGACGGGGCGCGAGGATGCGGCGCCGCTCGACGAGGGGTTCGACTTCGCGCCCTCGGCGCCGCGGCTGGTCGCCGGCGGTAACGGCCTCGTGGCGAAGGACATCGGCAAGCGCTTCCGCAAGCGGCCGGTGGTGCGCGGCGTCAGCCTGTCGGTGCAGCGCGGCGAGGCGGTCGGGCTGCTCGGCCCGAACGGCGCCGGCAAGACGACCTGCTTCTACATGCTCTCCGGGCTGATCGCAGTCGATCTCGGCACCATCTCGCTCGACGGCCACGACATCACCGCCTTGCCGATGTACCGCCGCGCGCGGCTCGGCATAGGCTATCTGCCGCAGGAGGCTTCGGTGTTTCGCGGCCTCACGGTGGAGAACAACATCCGCGCGGTGATCGAGGCCAACGAGGAGCAGCCGGAGCGCCGCGAGCAGATGCTGGAAGATCTTCTGGCGGAGTTCGGCCTCACCCATCTGCGTCGCGCGCCGGCGGTGGCCCTCTCGGG
>JAJYTL010000053.1 GCA_021793055.1 Pseudomonadota bacterium | reverse complement strand
ATCTTGTGGCCGGAGAAGGCGTAGAAATCGATGCCAAGCGCCTGCACGTCGAGGCGCCCGTGCGGCACCCGTTGCGCGCCGTCGAGCAGCACCTTGGCGCCGACCGCGCGTGCCGCGGCAACCACCGGCGCGACGTCGGTTTCCGCCCCTGTGACGTTGGAGACATGGGTCAGGGCGATCAGCTTGCAGCGCGGGGTGACCGTGCGTTCCAGCGCGCCGAGGTCGATGCGGCCTTCCTCGGTGACCGGCAGAACCTTGAGCGCGATGCCGCGGCGCTCGCGAAGGAGTTGCCAGGGCACGATGTTGCTGTGGTGCTCGAGGAGCGAGATCACCACTTCGTCGCCGGGAACCATGCGGGCGCCGAAGCTATGAGCGGCAAGATTGATCGCGCTGGTGCAGCCCGAGGTGAAGATCACTTCCTCCGGCGCATAGGCGTTGACGTAGCCGGCAAGCGCGGCACGCGCGCCCTCGTAGGCCGCGGTGGCGGCTTCCGCCAGGAAGTGGACGCTGCGAAGGATGTTGGCGCGGGAAGTCGTCTCATGGCGGTTAAGGGCGTCGAGAACCGTGCGTGGAATCTGGCTCGTCGCCGCGTTGTCGAGGTAATGGAGCGGCTTGCCGTGGACTTTGAGCTCAAGGATCGGGAAGTCGGCGCGTAGCGCGGCGAGATCGAAGGCCATGGCTCAGGCCTCGAGATCGGCGAGGGCCTGCGGCGTGTCGATATCGCGCAAAACCGCGTCGTCTTCCATCGTGACCTCGCAGACTTGATCGTCGTAGGCGCCGATCAGGTGCTTGGCGCCGGCATCGCCCTTCACGCTCTGCATTTCCGTGAAGTAATCGGCGCCCCAAAGCACCGGATTGCCCCGTTCGCCGGAGAAGGTCGGAACGCAAATGGCGCGCCCCTCGGCCGGATTGAAGGCGGCGATCAGCCGCTCGACATGAAGGCTACGCAGCTTCGGCATGTCGCCGAGGCAGACGAGGGCACCATCGCATCCCGCGGGCAGGGCCGCGAGGCCCGCCTTCAACGACGTGCTCAGGCCTTCGGCGTAGTCCGGGTTGTGCGCGAACACGACGTCGCGGCCTTCGAGGGCGGCACGAAGGGCTTCGGGCTCGTGGCCGGTGACGACGACGATCGGTCGCGCCGAGGAGGCAAGCAGCGCATCGACCACATGGCTCACCATCGGTTGACCCTGAACCGGCGCGAGGAGCTTGTTGCGGCCCATGCGGCGCGAGCGCCCGGCGGCGAGAACGAGGGCCGCGATTCGCGCCGCTCGCGGATAGGCGGCCGGCTTGCCGGCGCGCGGCTGCGGCCGGCTTGGAATCTCCATCAGAAGGCCGCCGACGCCAAGGTGGACGATTTCGGCGCGGCGAACCTGCAGGCCGGCGAGCAAGCGCCGCAGCACCCAATCGAAGCCGTTCGGCTTCGGCGAGCGCGCGCAGCCCGGAAGCCCGACTACCGGCACCTGCCGAATATGGCCGAGGAGGAGAAGGTTGCCTGGGTCCACCGGCATGCCGAAGTGGTCGACCGCGCCGCCGGCCAATTCGATCGCCGTGGGAATCACGTCGCGGCGATCGACGATGGCCGAGGCGCCAAAGACGAGGATCGGCGAGAGCGCCCGCTCGTGGAAAGCGCGAATATGTTCGGCAAGCGCCGCGGCGTCGTGGGCGCAGGTCACGGAGGCCGCGAGCTCGCTACCCAAGGCTTCGAGGCGATGGCGGGTCACGGCGACGGTTTTCTCCACCACGCTGTCCTTGGTCTCGGGCAGCCGCGTCACGATTAAGCCGACGCGGCGGTGGACGAATTCCGCGACCTCGATCAGCGGCGTTTCGTCGGCGGCGATGCGCGCGGCGCGCTCAATCGCGTCGGCGGCGGCGGCAAAAGGAATGACCTTCACCGTGGCCAGCATTTGGCCGGGGCTGACCAATTCGAACGGTGGGATGGTGGCGAGCGTGATCGCCTCGTCGAGCGCGTTCAACCGATCGACACGCCGGCCATCTACCACAGCGAGGCCGCGGCGCTCGGCGTAGAGGTTGCAACGGCCGGTAAACGGCGCCTGCACCTTGACCCCCGGGCCGGCGGCGGCCTTGGCGACGGTCTCGGCCGCGCGATCCTCCGGCACGTCGCCGGATTCGAGGCGGGCGGCGGTCACTGATCGAACCCCGGCGGCGCGCAGCAGGTCGATGTCTGCCGCGCTCAGGCGGTGGCCCTTCTTGAGCTTGCGGCCACCCACGGTAAGGCCGTGCCCGAGCAGGGCGCCTTCGGCCTCGTCGACGGCGAGGGCGCCGAATATCATGCCGCCTCCTGCCGGAGCTCGCGGGTTGCCTCGGCGAGGATCGAGACGGCGATCTCCGCCGGCGACTTGGCGCCGATCGAAAGCCCGATCGGCCCGTGGATGCGGGCCAGTTCGTTATCGCTGAAGCCGAGCCCGCGCAAGCGTTCGAGCCGGGCGGCATGAGTCTTTTTGGAGCCGAGGGCGCCGATATAGAACGCGTCCGAGCGGAGCGCCGCGGCCAGCGCGGGGTCGTCGAGTTTCGGGTCGTGCGTCAGGGTCACGATGGCGGTGCGAAGGTCGGGCTTCAAATCGGCCATCGCCTCGTCGGGCCAGTCGCTCCGCAAGCTGAAGCCGCCAAAGCGCGCGGCGGTGGCGAAGGCGCTGCGCGGATCGATGACCGTCACCTCGTAGCCCGCGAGCGCCGCCATCGGCGCGAGCACCTGGGTGATATGAACCGCGCCGACCGCAATGAGACGGAGCGACGGGTTGAAGGCATTGACGAAGACCGGCCCCGCCGCGGTCTCGATCGTGGTCGAGCGGTCGTGGCGAAGGGCCGTCCGCGCGGCCTCGGCGACCTCGTGCGGCCAGCCGGCGCTTCCCTTCTTGCCGTAAAGGTAAAGAAGGGTTTGCGCGCCGGTCTTGAGGTTGGTCGCCAGCACGACCGGGACCTTCTCGGCGCGGTCCTTCAGCAATTGATCGAGAATGGCCTGCTGCATCGGGCGGTCCTCAATCCAGCCGCTCGACGAAGATCTTGATCTTGCCGCCGCAGGCTAGGCCGACCTCCCAGGCCTGGCTGTTGCTGACGCCGAAATCCAGAACCCGCGGCTTGCCGTCGGCGATGGCATCGACGGCCTCCTGGATCACCGCGCCTTCGATGCAGCCGCCGGAAACCGAGCCGACGAAAGCGCCGGAATCATCCACCGCGAGCTGGCTGCCTTCGCGCCGCGGCGCCGAGCCCCAGGTTTGCACCACGGTGGCGAGGGCGACGCCCTTGCCCTGCGCCTTCCAGGCTTTGGCCTGGGCGAGGATATCGGCGTCGGAAATCTGCGTCGTGGCTTGGATTGCGGTTGACGTCATGCGACTGCCTCCTGATGGCTCTCGGGCCTGCGTATCGCCGGCCCGGACAGAGCCTCTGCCAACGCGTTCAGCGATTCCAGATTATGCACCGGGCGGAATTCGTCCACATGGGGCAAAATCGCCCGAACACCAAGGGATTTAGGTTCGAACCCGTCCCAACGCAACAAGGGGTTGAGCCAAATCAGCCGGCGGCAGGATTTGTGCAGCCGCTCCATCTCGCGCGCGAGGCCGGCGCCGGCATCGCGGTCGAGCCCGTCCGAGATGAACAGGACCACGGCACCTTGGCCCAACACTCGGCGCGACCATTCGCGGTTGAAGCTTTCGAGAATGGTTCCGATGCGGGTTCCGCCCGCCCAATCCGGCACCGCTTCGCCGATCTTGGCCAGCGCCAGGTCGATATCGCGGTAGCGGAGATAATGGGTGACGTTGGTCAGGCGCGTGCCGAAAAGAAACGTATAAACCCGGTCGCGGTCGTTGGTCAGGGCGTGGACGAAATGGAGGAACATGCGCGAATAGCGCCGCATCGAGCCGGAGATATCGCAGAGGATCACGAGCGGCGGATGGCGTGTGACGCGTTCGCGCCGGCGCAGCTGGATGACCGCGCCGCCGGATCGCAGCGAGGAGCGCAAGGTCGCCCGCATATCGACGCGTCGGCCATGTGGCGCCGCGTGGAAGCGGCGCGTCGGAACTTCGAGGAATGGCACCCGCATGCGCGCGATGGCGAGCTTCGCCTCCGCAATCTCCGCCGCCGACATGGTCTCGAAGTCCATCCGCTGCAGCACCTCGCGGCCGGAATAGGTGAGGACGGCATCGACCTCGATCTCTTCCGGCTCCTTGTCGCGTTCCGACTCGGATTTGTCGAGACCGGGAAAGAGCGCCTCGGCGAGCCGCCGGCTTGGCGGCGTCGCGGCTTCGTCCGGCGGGATCTCGACCTTCGGCAGCATCATGCCGAGAGTACGCTCGAGGATCTTCGGGTTGCGCCAGAAGATATGGAAGGCCTGGTCGAACAGTTCGCGCTGGCTGCGCCGATTGACGAAGACCGAATGCAGAGTCCAGTAGAAATCGTCGCGCCGGCGGATGCCCGCGACCTCGACCGCGGGAATCGCCTCGATCACTTGGCCGGGGCCGATCGGCAGCCCCGCCACCCGCAGCACGCGGGCGAAATGCATGATGTTGTCGGCGAAGCGCCCGACCTCGGCCGCCGCCGGCTCGTTCGGCGCGGTCACGGCGCGGCGGCGGCGAGTTCCGACTGCACTCTCGAGAGAATGGCAGCGGCCTCGCTGCCTTGGATGCGGGCGATATCGTCCTGGTACTTGAGCAGTACACCCAAGGTGTCGTTCACCACCGCCGGATCGAGGGCGAGGGTGTTGAGATAGGTCAAGGCCTGGGCCCAATCGATGGTCTCGGCGATGCCGGGAAGCTTGAACAGTTCGACCCGGCGCAGTTCCTGCACGAAGCCGACGATCTCGCGCGACAAGCGTTTATCCGCGTTCGGCACTTTGCGCTGCAGGATGGCAAGCTCGCGCTTGGCGTCCGGGTAATCGACCCAGTGATAGAGGCAGCGGCGCTTCAGCGCGTCATGGATTTCCCGCGTCCGGTTCGAGGTGATGATGACGATCGGCGGTTTCGCCGCCTTGATCGTGCCGATCTCCGGAATCGTGATCTGGAAGTCCGAAAGGACTTCGAGCAGATAGGCCTCGAACGGCTCGTCGGTGCGGTCCAGTTCGTCGATCAGCAGCACCGGCGGCTCGCCGTCATAGAGGCGAAGGGCCTGTAGGAGCGGCCGCTCGATGAGGAACTTGGGCGAGAAGACGTCCTCGCCGACGCGGGCGCGATCCTGGATGCCCTCCGCCTCGGCCAAGCGGATCTCGATCATCTGGCGAGCATAGTTCCATTCGTAGACGGCGGACGCGACGTCGAGCCCTTCGTAGCATTGCAGCCGCACGAGACGGCGGCCGAGCAACGTCGAGAGCACCTTGGCGATCTCGGTCTTGCCGACGCCGGCCTCGCCCTCAAGGAACAACGGTCGTTGCATCTTGAGGCTGAGGAAGAGGGTGGTCGCCAGCGACCGGTCGGCGAGATAATCGCCAGCCTCGAGCAGCGCCGAGGTGGCGTCGATCGAGGCGGGAAGAGCATGGGTCATAGCGCTACCAAATAGGACGAATCTGACGCCGCGACAAGGACGGCCAAGCGCGGAACGCCTCACGTTAGCGCAAAAAAAGAGGGGAGGCGAGCCTCCCCTAGGGATCGGCGATCGTCGCGCCGGCCAAGCGCTCAGCCAGCTTCGGCTACCGCGCGGCGCGCCATCACGCCGATGAGATGGGCGCGATATTCGGCCGAGCCGTGCATGTCGCTGTTAAGCCCGTCCGCCTTGGCGGCAAGGCCGTCGAGCGCGGCCGCGGCAAATTTGCTCGCGAGGGCCTTCTCGGCGTCCTGCCAGCGGAACACGCTGGGGCCGGCCCCGGTCACGGCGACCCGCACCCCGGCTTTGGTCTGCGCCACCATGACCCCGACCATGGCATAGCGCGAGGCCGGGTTCGGGAACTTCATGTAGCCCGCCTTTTGCGGCACCGGGAACTCGACGCTGGTGATGATCTCTTGGTCGTCAAGGGCGGTTTCGAACATGCCCTTGAAGAAATCGTCCGCCGCGATCGCCCGCTTGTTGGTATGAACGGTGGCGCCAAGCCCAAGCACCGCCGCCGGATAGTCCGCGGCCGGGTCGTTGTTGGCGAGCGAGCCGCCGATCGTGCCCATGTTGCGAACCTGCGGGTCGCCGATGCCGCCCGCGAGCTTGGCCAAGGCCGGGATTGCGCGCGCCACTTCGGCCGACATCGCGACGGCGGCATGGCGCGTCCCGGCACCGATGACGACCTTGTCGGCCGAGACCTTGATGCCCTGAAGCTCGCCGATGCCGCCGATATCGACGACGTGGCTCGGCTGCGCGAGACGCTGCTTCAAGGTCGGGAGCAAGGTCTGACCGCCGGCGAGGATCTTGCTTTCGGCATCTTGGCCGAGCAGCTTGGCGGCGTCGCTGACGCTGCTCGCGCGATGGTAAGTGAAGTTGTACATAACCGTTTCGCTCCCTCTCTATTCAGCGGCGCGCTTGAGCGGCCCGCTTCGTGCCGCCCGCCAGACTTTCTCGCGGGTGGCCGGCATTTCCATGTGCATGATCCCGAGCGCGTCGGTGACTGCGTTGATCAAGGCCGGTGGCGCCGCGATGGCGCCGGCCTCGCCGCAGCCCTTGACGCCCAGAGGATTGTGCGGGCAGGGCGTCTTCGTGGTGTCGACCTTGAAGCTCGGCAGGTCGTCGGCGCGCGGCATGCAGTAGTCCATGAACGAGCCGGTGAGCAGCTGACCCGATTCCGGATCGTACACGCACCCCTCGAGCAGGGCTTGGCCGATGCCCTGGGCGATGCCGCCGTGAACTTGGCCTTCGACGATCAGCGGGTTGATGACATTTCCGAAATCGTCGACCGCGACCCAATTGACCACCTCGGTCACCCCGGTTTGCGGATCGATCTCCGCCTGCGCCACGTGCGTGCCGGCCGGGAAGGTGAAGTTCAGCGGGTCGTAGAACGCGGTTTCGTCGAGGCCGGGCTCGAGACCTTCCGGATAGTTGTGCGGCACGTAGGCGGTGAAGGCCACTTGCTGCATGCTGACGTTCTTGTCGGTGCCGGAGACCTTGAACACGCCCTTCGAGAACTCGACGTCCTCGACCGCGGCTTCCATGAGGTGGGCGGCGATCTTCTTGCCCTTGGTGATGATCTTGTCGCAGGCGCGCATGATCGCCGAGCCGCCGACCGCGAGCGAGCGCGAGCCGTAGGTGCCCATGCCGAACGGCACCTTGTCGGTGTCGCCATGCACCACCTCGATGTTCTCGATCGGAACGCCCAAGGTGTCGGAGACGAGTTGCGCGAAGGTGGTTTCGTGCCCCTGGCCGTGGCTATGCGCGCCGGTATGGATGGTGACGCTGCCGGTCGGGTTGAAGCGCACCTGGCCGGATTCCCAGAGCCCGACGCCGGCGCCGAGCGCGCCGACCACTGCCGAGGGCGCGATGCCGCAGGCCTCGATATAGCAGGAGAGGCCGATGCCGCGGAGACGGCCGCGCTTCTCCGCCTCGACCTTGCGTGCGGCGAATCCCTTGTAGTCGGCATGCTTCAGGGCGAGGTCGAGCGCCGCCGCGTAATTGCCCGAATCATAGGCGAGCGCGACGGGCGTCTGATAGGGGAAGGCATCGGGCGGCACGAAATTGCGCCGCCGGATTTCCGCTCGATCGATGCCGGTCTCGCGGGCCGCCACCTCGACGATGCGCTCGAGGACGTAAGTCGCTTCCGGCCGGCCGGCGCCGCGATAGGCGTCGACGGGCGCGGTGTTGGTGAACACGGTCTTCACCTCGGCATGGATCGCGGGCGTCGTGTACTGCCCGGCGAGTAGCGTGGCGTAGAGGTAGCTTGGCACCGCGGTGGCAAAGGTCGAGAGATAGCTGCCGACATTGGCGAGCGTCGCGACGCGGAAGCCGAGGAACTTGCCGTCCTTGTCGAGGGCAAGTTCAGCGTGGGTGACATGGTCGCGGCCGTGCGCATCGGACAGGAAGGACTCGGAGCGTTCGGCCGCCCATTTGATCGGCCGGCCGACATGCTTCGAGGCCCACAGCAGCACCGTTTCCTCGGCGTAGCAGTAGATCTTCGAGCCGAAGCCACCGCCGACATCGGGCGCGACCACGCGGAGCTTGCTTTCCGAGAGGCCGAGCACGAAGGCGCACAGGATCAGCTTGAGGACGTGCGGATTCTGGTTGGTGACGAAGCAGGTGTACGAATCGACGCCGGAATCGTATTCGCAGATCGCGGCCCGCGGCTCCATCGCGTTGGGGATGAGCCGGTTATTGACCAGATCGAGCTTGGTGACATGCGTCGCCTTGGCGAAGGCCGCATCCGTCGCCGCTTTGTCGCCGATCTCCCAGTCGTAGCAAATGTTGCCGGGAACGTCGGCATGGACCTGCGGTGCGCCGGGCTTGGCCGCGTCGGTCACCGAAATGACCGGCTTGAGCACGTCGTAATCGACCGCGATCTTCTCCGCCGCGTCTTTGGCTTGGGCGCGGCTTTCGGCGATCACCACGGCGACATGGTCGCCGACATAGCGCACCGTGTCGACCGCGAGCGGCGGATGGGCCGGCGCCTTGTGTGGCTCGCCGCTCTTGCCCGTGACCACCCAGCCGCAGGGCAGGCTGCCGACCTTGGCGGCGTTGGTGTCGGCGCCGGTATAGACCGCGATCACGCCGGGCGCGGCCTTGGCGGCCGCGGTGTCGATCTTGCGGATGCGGGCAAAGGCGTGCGGCGAGCGTAGAAAATACGCATAAGCCTGGCCAGGCCGGTTGATATCGTCGGTATAGTGGCCCTTGCCGGTGAGAAAGCGGAAGTCTTCCTTGCGCCGCACGGCGGCGCCGATGCCGGTGTCAGACATGGTCATCACCCCCGCATGTTCGTCGCCGCGGCTTGAACCGCGCGCACGATATTGTGGTAGCCGGTGCAGCGGCAGATGTTACCCTCAAGCCCGTGGCGGATGGTCTCCTCCGAGGGATTGGGATGCCGTTTGACCAGATCGACGGCGCTCATCACCATGCCGGGGGTGCAGAAGCCGCACTGGAGGCCGTGATGCTCGCGGAAGGCTTCCTGCATGGGATGCAGCTTGCCATCGGTGGCGAGCCCTTCGATGGTCGTCACCGTCACGCCCTCCGCTTGAACGGCGAGCATGGTGCAGGACTTGACGCTCTTGCCGTCGATATGAACGACGCAGGCGCCGCATTGGCTCGTATCGCAGCCCACATGCGTACCGGTGAGGCCGAGATGGTCGCGGAGAAATTCAACAAGCAGGGTCCGGTCCTCGATGTCGCGCGACACCGATTTCCCGTTCACCGTCATCGAAACGGTCGGCATGATATCCTCCCTTTGCTTTTCTCGACTGCCTGCATCGAGCCGCGGCAAGCCGCTCACTCAGATAGGCTAAACTGATTAGTAAGAACGATTCAGTTTCACCGTCCCAACCGGTGCGGTCAAGTCACATTCTTTTACTGTAACTCGAATTCGCCGTGGCAGGGCGTGCGGTTAGCGGTTTCGCGGCGCAACAGCGGCGTAACGATGGCGTAACAACAGTGCCGCCGCTTGGGCTTCAGCGCCAAACGCCGAAATAGATCAAGAGCAAGACGACGACGGCGACGAGGCCGCCGATCCATACCAAGGGCGGCAGGCCGCGGGGCGGCGCGGCCGGCGCGGCCGGGATAGGCACTTCCGTCGCGGCCGCCGGTGCCGCGATCTCGGGCGTTGCCGCGGCGGTCGAGACCAGTTCGTTAAAGCGGGTGAAGAAGTCGTCGGCCATCTTGCGCGCGGTCGCGTCAATCAAGCGTGAACCGATTTGGGCCAGCTTGCCGCCGACGGCTGCCTGCACTTCGTATCGCAACAGCGTCCCCGCCGGGTCGTCGGCGAGCAAAACCTTGGCCCCGCCCTTGGCGAAGCCGGCCGCACCGCCTTGCCCCTCGCCCCGGATGGTGTATCCGTTCGGCGGATCGATGTCGGAGAGCGTCACTTTGCCCGAGAATTTCGCCTTCACCGGGCCAAGCTTGGCAACGACAGTGGCCACAAGCTCGTTCTCGGCGCTTTTGTCGAGCGCCTCGCACCCGGGAATGGCTTGACGGAGAACGTCGGGATCGTTGAGGGCGGCCCATACCTTTTCACGGGGCGCCGAGATCGTTTGCTCGCCGGTCATGTCCATATTCGCCCCTCCGCTAATCGAGATCGCAAGGGCGGACACTAGCTGCTTGTCGATGACCCTTCAAGCGCTCGTCCGGTGTCCCGGCCTAGCCGGGCGGCTCGCGAATCGCGCCACCGGATCAGTCGATTGTCGGCACAAGCTGGCGACCCTCCGGAGCGAGTGCGACGCAATGCGGCATTGGAGAAGCCCAATTTTTATGCTATCATGAGCAGGTGTTGGAGGTGTGGGCGTAAATCATGAGCATGAATCACGAAACTGGGAACAACATCGAGGCAGGAACCGTAGTCATAAACGGGACTGTGAAATGGTTCAATGCCGTTAAGGGATTTGGCTTTATCTGCCCGAACGATGGCACGGGGGACGTCTTTCTTCACCTCTCCTGCTTGCGCGATGCCGGCTACGACAGCGTGCCGGAAGGCGCCGGCATCGTCTGCGAGGCGGTGCAGCGGCCGAAAGGCATGCAGGCGGTTCGGGTGATCGAGCTCGACTCTTCCTCGGCGGCGCGGCGGCCGGCACCCCGGCCCGTGGCGGCGGCGGGAGGGCATGCCGTTCCGGCGGGCGAGGGCGAGTTTCTTCCGGCCACTGTCAAGTGGTTCAATCCGGTAAAGGGCTATGGCTTCGTCTCTTGTGGCGAGGGCACTCAGGACGTTTTCGTCCATATGGAAGTGCTGCGCCGCGCGGAGATGAGCGAACTGGAGCCGGGGCAGGTGGTGCAAATCCGGATCGGCCAAGGTTTGAAGGGGCCGCAGGTAGCGGAAATCCTGAGATCATAACGCGCCGTGGCGTGTCGTGATCGGGTTCGGGCGCTGGCGGAGCCGCGTGTTCGCGCGGCCGTGAAGGGCGGTCTTGTCGGGGGCGCGCTGAGGGTTGCTGTCCTGCTTTTGCTGGCCGGCTTTTTGCACGTCGGGCAAGCAGCAGCGGTGCCTAGGGCCGCGGTGCCCCAGCTGCCGCGATCGCAGCTGACCGTGGTGACCGCGAGCGGCCGCCATGTCTTCGACGTCGAGGTCGCGGCAACGCCGGAAAGCCGTGAACGCGGTCTCATGTTTCGGCGCCATCTCGGCCGCGACAAGGGCATGCTGTTCGACCTCGGGCCGGGCCAGCATCACGTCATCATGTGGATGAAGGACACGCTCATCCCGCTCGACATGATTTTCATCGCCGGCGACGGGACGGTGCGGAACGTCGCCGCGAATACGGTGCCGCTCTCGCACAAACTCATCCCCTCCCGGGGACGGGTGCGGGCGGTACTCGAAGTGGCGGCCGGAACCGCCCGCCGGCTCGGCATCGTCATCGGCGATAAGGTGCTCTGCAATGTCCTAAAGTAAGGCGTGCAAGGCTATGTTTCATCATGTATATTTCTTTGTATATCAGAATTTAGGTGGGCGGGGCTCGGGCTGGCGGTGCGCGGCCTGAAGGGTGATCGTGTCAGGGGGATTGTGGGGGTCGCGAGGGGAAGATGGAAGACAACGTGCCGTCGGGTTTTGTGCCCTTTCTTCCCCATGGCGCCTTCGGGCGGCATAACGGCACCTATTTCGAGAAGCGGGAAGGGCCGCGCACTCTGCGTGCCTTTCGTGTCGCCGCGCCGCATTTGAATTCGGCCGGCATGGCTTCGGGTGGCATGCTGACAAGTTTCCTCGACCTAGTGCTGGCCCGGGTTGCGGCGGCGCCGGGGCCGGCGCGGTTCACGGTGCGCCTCGTCACCGACTTCCTTGGCCCGGCGCGCCTCGGCGATTGGGTCGAAGGCGAAGGCGAATTGGTGCGCCGAACGGAGACGCTAGCCTTCGTGAACGGCCTGTTGCGCGTCGGCGAGCGGCCGATCGCGCGTGCAAGCGCAATTTTCCGCGTCGAGCGGCCGCCGCCGGCCGGTTGAAGCGCGCCTTGGCCTTGGCCCGGGCCGCGTCTTCGTGTATGCCAGGACGCGAACGCTCGGGGCGTAGCGCAGGCTGGTAGCGCGGCTGCTTTGGGAGCAGCAGGTCGCTGGTTCGAATCCAGTCGCCCCGACCATTCCAAGGTTCGAGCGATTCAAGAAATGATGTGACGGAGAAGCCATGACTGCCCGTATTTATCGACCGGCGAAGACCGCCACCCAATCGGGGCGGGCGAAGACCAAGAAGTGGCGGCTTGAGTTTGACACGGCCGGGGCGCGCTTTATCGAGCCGTTGATGGGCTGGACTGGCTCCTCGGACACCAGAGGCCAGATTCATATGGGCTTCGATACCATGGAGGCAGCGGTGGCTTTCGCGGAGACGCACGGCATCGCCTATGAGATCGAAATGCCTGCGACGTCGCGTACGCCGCGTCGGGCCTATGCCGACAATTTCCGTTACGATCGGCGCCATTAACAGCCAGCGCCCTTAGCTCAGCGGATAGAGCACGCGCCTTCTAAGCGCGGGGTCACAGGTTCAAATCCTGTAGGGCGCGCCAGCTGTCCGCTGACCGGCTAGGAGTCCGCGCGCCGGTGGCGACGGCGTGGGTGGCTCGCGACAAGGAGACCGAGGACCTCGGCATGACGCCCGCCCGCGCCACCGTGACCCGCTTTGCCCCGAGTCCGACCGGACTCTTGCATCTCGGCCATGCTTACGCCGCGCTCTTTGCCTGGCGTGCCGCTTGTGTCGAGGGCGGGCGGTTTCTTCTCCGCATCGAGGACATCGACCGCACGCGCTGCCGGCCCGAGTTCGAGACCGCCATCATCGATGACCTGACATGGCTCGGCCTGGGGTGGGACGGGCCGGTGCGCAGGCAATCGGAGCATATGGACGATTATCGCGGCGCCATCGGGCAACTCGATTCAATGGGCATGCTGTATCCTTGCTTCTGCACCCGGGCCGATATCCAGTCCGAAGTGGCGCGCGCGATCACGGCGCCGCACGGACCCGAGGGGCCGCTTTATCCCGGTACTTGCCGGTATCTTTCGGCGGCGGAGCGAGCGGCGCGCATTGCGGAAGGGCGCTCTTACGCGCTTCGCCTCGATATTGAGAAGGCGAGCGCACAGGCCGGCCGCCTGAGCTGGCTGGACCGTGCGCGCGGCGAGCAGATCGCCTGGCCGGAACGCCTTGGCGATGTTGTGCTGGCGCGCAAGGAAGTGCCGGCGAGCTACCATCTGGCGGTCACCCTCGACGATCATCTTCAGGGCGTTACCCTGGTCACGCGCGGCGAGGACCTGTTCGCGGCGACGGACGTGCACCGGCTGCTGCAGGCTCTTCTCGGGCTTGGGACGCCGGCGTACCACCACCATCCGGTCCGCACCGACGAAAGCGGCCGGCGGCTCGCGAAGCGCGACCGGGCGGCGACGCTGGCCGCCCAGCGCGAGGCCGGTCGAAGCGCTGCGGAGGTGCGGGCGCTCGCCGGCTTTCCGGATTGACCGCGCGGGTCGCGTGTCACGGCTCCGGGCGCGTTTTGGCGTCGATCAAACGCCCTCGACCACCCGGATGTCGCGCTCGACGGCGGCGCCAAGAACTTTGACCGCCACCTGATAGGTGTCGCCCTCGAAGGTTGCCATGGCCTGCTGGATGCTATCGATCTCGATCAC